>JASEEW010000046.1 GCA_030019485.1 Thermoplasmatales archaeon
CTTATATCAAGCTTTCCGCTTTCTATCCTGGAAAGCGGAAAGCTTGATATAAGGAAAAGGTATATATCCATACCTGAACTTGTAAAAATGATAGGGGATGATGTGAAACCAATGGCTGACGAAAAAAAGCAGACAGTTGTGATGGAGATGCCGGCATCCTTGCCCGAGGTTCCTGGGGATGTGGACCTTGTTTCCAAGGTATTCATGAATCTACTGACTAACGCTATAAAATACACCCCAAAAAACGGGAGTATTACAGTAAAAGCACAAGATGAGGAAAGAAACATACATATAACTGTGCAGGATAACGGGGCAGGTATTCCAGAAGATGAGCTGGAGAAGATTTTTGACAAGTTTTACACAGGCAGCTCATCCGAGCATGGGGGTATAGGGCTTGGGCTAGCCATAGTTAAAGGCATAGTTGAACAACATAATGGAAAAATATGGGCTGAGAGCATTGCTGGTAAAGGCTCAACATTCCATGTTCTACTGCCAAAAAATGGAGGGAAAACATGAAGGTGATGGTTGTTGATGATGATCCTACAATAGTTGATGCAATAAAAACTCTGCTGAAAACAGAGGGACATGAGCCAGCAGGCATGTATTCTGGTGAGGAATGCCTGAATAATCTGAAGGGTGAAGTAGATTTAATACTGCTTGATATCAAAATGCCTGGGATGAATGGTATTGAAACGCTCAGGAACATAAAGAGAATTAAACCAGACACGTATGTGGTCATGCTGACTGCTTTTGCAACAGTTGATACTGCTGTTGAGGCAATGAAGGAAGGGGCATTTGACTACATCAGGAAGCCTTTTGCGATGGAGGACATGAAAGAAGTACTCATGGATGTAATAGAGGATATTAAACTCAAAAAAAATCATAAAGTGGTTGGTCTGATGGAAGGAGGGGACTTGGACTGTTTTGAAGTTTTTAAAAATGTGTTTAGAAATAATGTGAAAGGCATGTGTGTCACAACCGAAAAACCTGAAACCATTGATGAAAGATACGCTCTGAAAAATGTGTCCTATGTATGGCTCACGGAGGAAAATTATATAGGGGAGCCAAGAGGAAAAGAGCAGGAGAGGATGGGTCCCAAGGAAATAGAGAAATTGAAAACACTTATAGAGCGATTTATCACAGAAAATGAGAACACCGCGATTTTAATCAGCAGTATGGAGGCGCTGATAAGAAAAAACCTGCTGGGCACCATAAAAGAATTTATATACTATCTTGATGAAAAGGTGAGGACAAAAAATACCTCTGTGATACTTTCTGTCAGCCCTGAAAGCAGGGATGTGCCGGGATTAACTGAGATTGAAAACCGGATTGCTGACCTGTACATCAGGCATATATCTGAGTCAATCTCAAACCCTTTAAGAAGAAACATTATCCTCACATTAGATGCAAACAGGGAGTGCAGTTTCACCAGAATAGCAAAAGAGGTCAGAATCAGGGACTCGCCCAAACTGAGTTTTCATCTGAGAAAACTTAAATCCAGTGGAATCGTGGAGCAAAATGATGAAAAAAAATATTTCCTAACCAAAACTGGGGAGGAAGCTGCAGTGATATTAAAGGACATGAAAAAAGGGGATGTTAAAGTTCTGAAAAACATTGTGTGGATGACTGGAAAAAGAGAAAAAACTGACTAAAAAAATGGGTTTAGTAAATTTTTTTTTAACAAGGAAATAAATATCCCTATAAACATAATATCAATTGGGAGGGATACCATGAAACTCATAACTACAGGATATGAGGAGCTGGACGAATACCTTGGCGGCGGGCTTGTTAAAAACTCAACAAACCTGCTTGTCGAGGACGGCAAATGTTTAGGGGAGTTGTTCCTCATCTCTATGCTAAGGAAAAGGATAGAGAATGGTGACAAATGCATAATTGACTGCCTTTCTCTCACTCCTGAAAAGGTAAAAGATTTTTGTGAAAAATATGATGTCAGCCTGAAAAAATATGCGGATTCTGTCCATTTTGTTGACCTAACAGGGGAAGGAAAAAACAATGGAATCAATCTTGGGGACCTTGACACGTTTGCCCCTGCATACATAAGTTTTGTATCCGGGATAAAGGCAGAACATATATTCAACATTGTTTTATCATTATCTGATTTCACATGCAGATTCGGTGAGGAAAAAACATACGAGCATTTAAAGGAAAACTTGAAGGTGTATGAGTCCTGCAAAAGAACAGCTGTTTACCTAATAAAAAGGGATATTAACTCAGATAAATACATAAACAGGATGAAGGAATTGTGCAATTCAGTTATTCTACTGAAACAGTCCACTGCGCACGACAGGTTTCTTTCTGTTGAAAAATCACCGTTGCGAAAATCCTCCCCTGAACTAATCAGATACAATATTGGGAAGGAATTAGAGAAGAGCCGCGGGGTGCTGTAAATATGAAGCAGGTTAAAATGAGAGTAGTTAGTAGTCAGAGCAAACAAGTAGTCAGGAGTTAGGATTTAGGGAAATGGTGTCCCCTAACCCCTATCTACTTGCCCCTAGCTACTTGCATGGGGGGGTGAATAGATGACATGCAAATGGGAAAATGAGAGGGAACTCTGCACAAACAACAATGCAAAGTATTATTATTTCCTCTGCATAAGGTGTATGAATCTGGAATGCAAGCACTATGAAAAAAACAGGATAAATAATACCGAGGGGTGAAAAAATAATGGAATCTCTGAGGGAAATAAGGTCCGCAGGAAAGGTTGTCTACCTTACAAAACCCGAATCAAATAAAGAATTTATCCAATCACTGGAAAAAAGAACAGTTTCAGCACTTATAGATGTCCTGCTCTCAGAAACAGACAAAAAAACACTGTTTGAAATCATAACAGAAACTGCAAAAAAAGTTGGTATAAAACCTTCTTACATATTGAATCATACAGTGGACAGACTTGCATCAACCGGGGATACAATACTTCCTCTGATGGAAACAGTTTTTGGTGTTGTTGACAAAAAAACATCAAGTGAAATAACACTCAAGGCAGCAGAAAAACTCGGTTTAAATGTTTTTGATGAACACATAAAAGAAAAAACAGTGGAATGGACAACAAAAACATGGACAGAAACAATAGCCAGGTTTGTGTTCAACCCACAGGGAACAGGTATTGTTTTTTCAGAGATATCAAAAGACAGGATTGTAGCCCATGTCATCAAATGCCCAACACCTGGAAGAGCGAGTAAAGCACCACACCTCACATGCCCATTCTCCTACGGCTACGCCAGAGGGCTGTGGAAAAAAGCATTCCCTGACGGTGAACTGCTAATGGCTGGAACAATGGCACACGGCGCTCCAACCTGCGAGTTTATCTTCCATGTAAAAGCAGGGAAAGAGCATGCTGAGATGAGAGAAAAAATTAAAAAATATCTTGCAAAAGAGGAGGAAATGAAACTGTTATAACATTTAACTGCAAAACATTAATTATTTTGAATACTCATGCTTTTAATGGTAATCATGGCTGATGAATATCCTATGGACTGGTTTGAGTTTGACAAACTGTGCTACAAACTTGCTGAAAAGATAACAAATGACAATACTAAATTTGATAATATTCTTTGTATTGCAAGAGGAGGGCTTGTCATAGGGAGGATAATGTCAGATATTCTTGGTCTGCCTCTGCATGTCATGTACACGCAGAGGTACAAAAAAGGAACAAAGGAAACATACAAATCCATAATGCTGACAGGTATCACGGGAACAAGCCTTTTTGGAGGAAATGTTTTGATTGCAGATGACATAACAGATGAGGGAATAACAATGAAAACTGTTGCAGAAAAGGTTAGAGATATGGATGATGTAAAAAATGTGAAAACATCTGTTCTCGTGCACAAACCAAGGTCAGTATTCAAACCCGACTACTATGCAAAAGTGACGGATAAATGGGTTATTTTTCCGTACGAGGTTTGTGAATATAACAAGTTGAAGGAGATGGAAAGTAAATAAAATTTATAACATAATATGTGTTCCTGTTTTGTTTTTCAGTGCATCACCAATGCATTCTGGTGATGTAATGATTACTTCCTTTCCGCCCTTTTCAAGGAATCTTATTCCTGCCTCTATTTTTGGGCCCATGCTTCCAGGAGGGAAATGCCCTTCTGATAAATATTTTTTCGCCTCTTCAACGCTCATCCTGTCAATCCCTTTCTGCTCTGGTTTGTTGTAGTTTAAAAACACCTTTTCAACGTTTGTTGAAATCAGAAGAAGTTCAGCGTTTATGTTTGATGCGAGAAGCGATGATGCTAAATCCTTGTCAATCACAGCCTCAACGCCTTTCAAAAAATTTTTTTCCTTTACAACAGGTATCCCTCCGCCACCCACAGCAATCACAATGACACCATCATTAACAAGTTTTTTTATAGTCTCATTCTCAACAATCTCCAAGGGCTCAGGCGAGGGAACAACCCTTCTGTATCCCCTTCCAGCATCCTCAATAATGTTCCATTTTTTTTCTTTTCTGTATCTTTCAGCATTTTCCTTAGAATAAAATGAACCAATTGGTTTTGTGGGTTTTTTGAACGCAGAATCATTTCTGTCAACAACAACCTGCGTGACCACTGTTATTATATATTTTTTTATTTTTCTTTTTTTTAACACATTACCAAGCGTCTGCTGGATCATGTAACCCATGCTTCCCTGCGTGTTTGAATCACAGATATCCAGTAATAAAGGATACAGAAGCTCTTCGGTTTTTTCAGACCTCAGCAGCATATCTCCGACCTGAGGGCCGTTTCCATGGGTAATTACTAGGTCATAACCCGCCTCAATCATGTCTGCAATATGTTCAACTGTTTCAGCTGTGTTTGCAAACTGCTCTGGTACTGTACCCTTCTGGTCTGCTCTTAGAATAGAGTTGCCGCCTATGGCAACTACTGCCTTCCTTCCCATGCTGACATAATGCATTTAGTCCCTTAAATCTTTATCCAAACTTCCCACAAACTCCCCAGCATAGCAGACACAAAAACTGTTGCAACTCAGAAACTGGGGAGTTTGCAGCCTCAAAGACACGCAAATCTTTACGACTAGCAAACAGGGAAGTTTGCCCAAACTTTGGGAAGTTGCCAATCAGCCGATAATAATATATCCCAGAATGCTGTTTGAGGTTTGGTGATAGAATGGTTGAGTTTAAGGCAGTAGTCTCTGACCCTAAAACCGGGAAATCATATCAGTTGAACGTCACAGGACATTATGCGAACTCGATGATTGGGAAAAAAATCAATGATGAGATAGATGGAATATTTATTAACCTTCCAGGATACAAACTTGTTTTGACAGGCGGTTCTGACAAGGATGGTTTCCCCATGAGAAATGACCTCACTGGCCAAAGGAGGAAGAGGACATTACTCGCAGGCGGTATAGGATTCAAACCAACCCATGAGGGGCTCAGGAGGAAAAAATCTATCAGAGGAAACACTATTTCCCCAGACATTGTTCAGATAAACATGAAAATAAAAACACATGGCCCCAAACCAGTTGAAGAAAGTATCAAGGCAAAGGAGGAAAAAAAATAAATGAGCAATTCAAAACAACCTGAAATAAACATAGGAATGATAGGCCATGTTGACCATGGAAAAACCACACTTACAAAAGCACTCACCGGCATATGGGCTGACAGACATTCTGAAGAAATAAAAAGGGGTATATCAATAAAACTTGGTTATGCGGATGCGGCTTTTTACAAGTGCCCAAAATGTGACGAACCAGAATCCTATACAACACACAATAAATGCAAGTTCTGCGGTGAAAAAACAGAACTGTTAAGGGCAGTATCATTTGTTGACTCCCCTGGACATGAAACACTCATGGCAACAATGCTTTCAGGCGCAGCCATAATGGATGGGGCGTTACTGCTCATAGCAGCAAATGAGCCCTGTCCGCAGCCGCAGACAAAGGAACATTTAATGGCTTTAAACATTCTTGGAATAAAAAACATTGTGATTGTGCAAAACAAGATAGACCTTGTTGATGAAAAACAACTTATGGAAAACTATGAGCAGATAAAAAATTTTGTGAAAGGAACGGTTGCCGAAAATGCGCCAATCATACCAGTGTCTGCGCAGCATTCCGCGAACATAGATGTTCTCATTAAGGCAACTGAGGAAACAATCCCTACACCGAAAAGGGATAAAGAGAGTAATGTAAGGATGTATGTAGCACGTTCTTTTGATGTTAACATGCCCGGGAACAGCGTGAACAGCCTTGTCGGAGGCGTGATTGGGGGAACACTAACACAGGGCAGACTGAATATAGGTGACATGATTGGGATCAGCCCGTGCAAGAAGGACGATGAAAAAGGAAAGGAATCATGGGGTTCTATAACCACAGAGGTTACTACACTGATAGCTGGTGGGAAGAAGATGAAAAGTGTGGGACCCGGAGGCTTAGTAGGTGTTGGCACAACCCTGGACCCTGCGATGACAAAATCAGATGCGCTTGCAGGGAAAATAGCAGGTACACCAGATACATTGCCGCTTGTGCTTGACAAAATTATGATAGAGGCAAACCTCCTTGAGAGGGTTGTCGGGAGCACTGAGGATTTAAAGGTTGAGAAGATTAAAACAAGGGAAGTCCTGATGCTGAGCGCTGGAGTAACCATAACTGCGGGTGTTGTTACATCTGCAAGGGAAAAGGATGCAGAAATAACTTTGAAGCTCCCGATATGCGCTGACAAAGGGCAGAGGATAGCCATAAGTAGAAGGATTGGCGGAAGATGGAGACTGATAGGGTACGGAATAATCAAGTAGGAGTTAGTAGTCAGAGGTTGTTACGGAATTTGCCCCTGCAAATTCCTAACATGCTACGGAATTCCAGCAGGAATTCCTGGCATTTTAGGAAAAAACAAAGTTTTTTCCGTAAAATCTTAGGAAAAATCTCTGGACTTTTCCGTAAGATAGGAGTTAGGGAAAAGAGATAAATATTCTCCCCTAACTTCTAACTTCTCTCCCCTAACTTCTACAATGGGGGGGAAGATGATTGTTATACTTGACTCAAATGCGTTGCTAATGGTTTTTCAGTTTAAGGTAAACATGGAATCAGAGCTGACCAGGCTTCTTGGAAAATATGAAATAGTTGTGCCTTCAACAGTAAAAAAAGAGTTAAAATCCTTGAGAAACAAATATGCAAAAAGTGCGCTGAGTTTTTCAGAAAGATACAGAACAATAAATGCAAAAGGCAGTCCTGATGATTCAATACTTGAACTAGCGGAAAAAGAAAAAGGGGTTGTTTTAACAAACGACAAAATACTGAAAAAAAGACTCAGGGAAAAAAACATACCTGTTGTTTTCCTCAGGTCAAAAAACCATTTGGAGATTGAAGGAAGCATAAAATAAAATCATCTCAACATTCCCAGCATCCCAACAGCCACAAACGCCATTCCTGCACCAAAAACAAATGCTGTAGATGAGGATATGCACGTCCATAAAATGCCTGCAATAACGCTGCCGGTTAATGCTCCTATACCAATTAATGTATGGAATGCGCCCAGTGCCGAAGCTCTAAGGTTTTCAGGAGCGAAATCTGATGCGAAAGCCCTCTGATTACCTTCTATTATTGCGTAGAATACACCATATAATGCAAAAAGAATGATTAATGCAAGTAATGAGTTAAAGGATGCGAAGCCTGCGCAGGTTAAACCAAAAACAAGATACCCTGTAACAACAACTTTTTTTCTTCCTATTTTGTCTGAAAGCATGCCTGATGGAACAGCAAAAAAGGCGTAAACAATGTTGAAGAAAACATACAATAAAACAGTTAAAGCCGCAGTATTTCTAAAACCATAAACAGACAAAACAAGGTTTGCTTTGAGTAAAAAAAACATGTACGTGAAGTTTCCAATGCTGAAAACAAACATTGCTGTTAGGGATAAATAAAATTTTTTCGGCAGATTTCTGAAACTTATTCTTGTTTCTGTTTTCATTTTTTTCTTTTCATGAATAAATAGAAGTGGCACAAGTGCACAAAATGCCGGGATGGATGCAAGCAGGATGATGGTTTTGTATTGATGCAAAGGGGATGGGGCAATGAATACAAATAAAAACAGGAATGCAATCCCTGAACCGATTACGGCACCAGATGTGTCCATTGCCCTGTGAATGCCGAATGCTTTGCCCCTTTTTTTGCTTTCTGATATGATTGCATCCCTTGGCGCAGTCCTTATCCCTTTCCCTGTTCTCTCCAGTGACCTCAATATTAAAATGTGTTGCCATATCAATGAAAAGGCTAAAAGAATCTTTGAAAAAGCAGAAACTGTGTAGCCTGAGAAAACAAAAATTTTTCTTTTACCAGTTCTGTCTGACCAGTATCCTGAGAAAACATTCAACAGATTTGCAATTGAATCACCAACACCTCCGATTAATCCCACAATAATTCCTGTACCGCCTAAAGAAACAATGAATAATGGCAGTATGGATAAAATCATTTCAGAGCTTATGTCAACGAGCAGGCTTGCAACGCCGAGAAGGAGAACAGAGAATCCTACACCTTTGAAGAGATTTGATTTCACATTTAAGGTATGTTTTTCTATGATTTTAAATTATTTGAGTGTGCCTTTTGCACCACATTTTGGGCACACAATCTCAACAGGTCTTTCTGTTGATGTAACCTTTATGTTTTCACCACACTTCGGGCATCTGACAGTTGCAGTTTTTTCTTTTTTCATTTTTTTAACACCTAAGCCTGCGCTGATGAGAATGATGGCAACAGCAAAAATGATGATGTATGACAATAATGATATAGGCGCTGCTTCTTTCCCAGCAGCAGTCTTTTCAGCCATTGGTGCAAATATTGTGAAATGGGTTACGTTTGCCCATACAATCTTGTTAATAGTATCTACACCTGTCGTACCGATCTTAGCGCAAGATTCCCATTTGCTTGAAGTTTCGTTCCAGTAATACATTATAAGAGTGGCTGGCTCTATACCAACAATATCGTTATCATTATATCTTATTGTGATATTTGCATAGCCAACTTCTCCTATTTTAGTAACATTAACAAATACCCCAATATCTTTTTTCCCGGAAGGTATTTTCTCCTTCAAGAATTCGATTTTAGTAGCGCTTGCATTCCCTACACTCAGGTTGCCTGTGCCATTATAAGTAACATTGACATTCTTTCCACTAACTATTACTGGTATTTGCTGTATAGCAGCAGATGTTTTTTCAAACATCTGATCTGAGTCTGCATAAAAACCGTCATTATACACAACCCTTACAGTGAAATAATAGGTAGTATCTGGGGATAAATCTGTAACAGTGCAGGATACAGCATCAGGATCTGTTACTGTTTCTATCAAACTCCCAAGTACCCCAGAAACGGTTGACTGATATACCTCATATCTGTCAAACTCAGGACTAAGGCAGGCGTCCCAGGAAAGCGTTAACGAGTCTTTTGTCGGATTAACAGGATTGTTAAGAGCAACTGCTGTTACTGAAGTGAAACGGGCTGCCAGCTCATGTGTGCTGTGCGTGTATTCAATATGAATGAAATAATGGGTAGTGTTTTGTGAGAGTGTGTAATTAATCAGATGCCCATCCAGCTGTATTTTGATGTCTTTCTCAGAATCCACCATGTCTTTTGGTATTGTAATATTGGCTACGCCTGTAGTTTCAGGTGGTCCGTGGATTTTTATTCTCAGTGTTTTTTTGTCTTTGTTATATCTGCCTTCCAGCACTGAGGAATTAGTCTCCGCATACATTGTATAGTTAGCGCAGGCAATTGTCATTCCAATCCAGCCGTTTGGCAGTATTTGCATACTTCCGCTGTACCCCTGATTCTGGATGAACTCTAACCCATCACTCAATCCATTCCCATTGGTATCCCCAACTGTAGGATTTGTTTTTGAGAATATAATTTCAAATGCATCACTGAGTCCATCCCCATCTGTATCCCAGTTATGCATATTTGTTCCATTAAGATACTCGTGCAGATTATCCCAGCCATCGCTGTCAGGATCTAAAAGCGCATCTGAACTATTTGCAGGATTTAAGCCAAGCCAGACCTCCGCAGCATCTGGTATGCCGTCATAGTCGTAATCGGTGGAGTTACTAAATGTGCGCCGCACAAATACACTGCTATTTTCACTAATATAACTATAAACAAAACACTGGGGTTTTTCTACAATTCTTGTTTTTGCTATTATCCCGAAACTAACATGACAACATTCCTGCTCTAACTGATCCAATACTGACTGATTAAGTGTAACATTTATAAAAACGAGAGAGTTGCTTCCTCCGGGCATTTCCGGTAAAACAATATCCGTAGGAAATACCGTAATATTATATACACATGTTGGCGTGTGCCAAGAGCTGGTAACATTAATTTCTGTAGCGGTAGAATAATAACATCTAACATACAAGCTCACATTGAAACTTACTGTTATATTTTCCCAAGGCCAAGTAGTTGTTATCTCTTTCCCCAGACCATACTCAGAAAACTCTGCCCGTATTGTGGTTTCCCATATCACAGTTATCTGCTTTGAGGTTGCATTTGTTGCACCATCATCATCGGTAACTGTCAAGCTCACAGTATAATTCCCGGCTTCACCATATTGATGTGTTGGATTCTGCCCGTTGCTTGTGCCACCATCCCCGAACTCCCAATACCATTGATATATACTACCATCCGCGTCTGTGGATGTGTCAGTAAAATAAACATATTCTAAATCAGTTGGGTTCTCTGGTGAGTATGTAAAATTCGCAGTCGGTCCTACATTCAAAACCGTAATCTGCTTAGATGTTGCGTTACTTGCTCCATGAATATCGGTCACTGTAAGGGTTACAGTGTAAATCCCGTTATCTGCATATTGATGTGTAGGATTCGAATAGTTGCTTATTTCTCCATCATCAAAATTCCAAAAGAATGTTAAAACATCGCTGTCAGGATCAGTGGAGGTGCTTGTGAACTGAACAGTTTCTAAATCAGTCGGCTGTTCCGGTGAATACGTGAAGTCAGCAGTCGGTTCAAAGTTTGGAGCGGTTAATGGCAGATAATCTCCGGGACCGTAAGGCAGATTAGTATCGCCAAGTCCGTCACCATCTATATCACAGCCAGTATAATCACTCCAGTAGTTCCCTCCCAGATAGGGGCCACCAATAATATTTGTTCCGGGAGTCTTTGAGATATTCCACATGGCACCATCCCCACCACCCCAGTTATTCGTATTTTCGAAGTAATTGTTGTAGATTATGTTATTTAACGACATAAAAAACCAGATGCCATAAGAATTGTTGCGAATCTGATTTGAGGTTATGTTGATGTTAAACGACTCGTCGAGATAGATGCCATACCCGGAACTGTTGTAAATATGATTGGCGGTAATATTGATGTTTGAGGAATCGTAGAGATAGATGCCATCATCACCATTGTTGTAAATATGGTTAGCGCTGATGTTGTTGTTAGAGGAAGAGTAGAGATCGACGCCATCATCAGGATTGTTGTAAATATGGTTATTTGTTATGTTGGCGTTGTCCGAGAATTGAATAGTGTATCCTGTTTTTGATGTTTTTTTCAGAAA
>JASEEW010000047.1 GCA_030019485.1 Thermoplasmatales archaeon
CGCCAACTTCCTCGAGATATCTTCGATGCTTTCACCAGTGTATGCCAGCCTGATAAAACAGGGATGTACCCCTGGAATGAAGCATCGCTGGGTAGCCGCTGAGCTCGTGGGAAAACTCATCACGTCTGTTGGTGGTGTATGTAACAAAGAAGTGAGAAAAATAGTGGATGGTTTGCTTTGTCCATATAAATCAACGATGGCAAGGCGGGGGGCTAGTTAGCGAAACGCAAAAGTTCAGTAAGTTTATTTAAATCCTTCATTGATGTAACTTCTTTTCTTAGTGGTTTTTGTATGGGTTTAGGAAGGAAATGTTTTTTCTCTCCATTACCAATGTATGGGTAAGTAGAGCTTAAAAGGAAAGGAGGTTTCCCATTTTTGAATTTTTCAAGAATATTCTCAAGTGTTTCTTTGTCATATATCTGTCTGATACTCCAGCATATTGCACCGAAAAGCGTGTCTGAATGAATGCGTGAACCTATAAATGATGTTCTCGGCTCAAGATATACAACCTTCATTCTATTACTCACCCCCCGGATTACTTAAATGTTAAGGTATTCACTAACTACCTTTTTTATCTCATCTTCGGTTGTTGTTTTCCCCTCAGTCGTTTTTTTGTAATCATCCTTTGATTTAACAGTTATTTTTTTCTCTACGAACTTTATTTTTCCGTAGCCTCTGCTGCCACTCCCACCCAGTGCAGAATCCTCTAGGAGGTTCATGGCTTTGAACACATAATCTATATTATTCAAATCCGTTTTTCCGTTATCATTGATGTCATAAACACTATATATCATCTCAAAATCAAACTCTGAGTCTTTTGGAACCCTTTCCATATCTCTAGGGTTGGCGCTGGAAGTTATCCGATCTATAATATTCTCCTTTTTATGCTCAGTGTAGAGTAAATCTGTATCCAAATTTTTCCACATCTTTTTAGTGTCTTCGGTTGGATGTGTATCTCTAACTATTAGTCGGGTTGGACCTGCTTTTCCTTTCTCAGCAGATGTCCCAAACACCCTACATACTACACATTTCTCATCTTCACAGTTATGTGGTTTACCATCGTCACCTTTAACCTTTCCCATATCCCACTCCAGCAAATACCGCATCTTACCTTTGAGAGAAGACCCGGGGATGTACGGATAGCCAAATGGATCTCTCAGAACAGGTGCATCTATCCCTCCGATCTCAAATTTTTCTGTGCTTCCCCCAATGTGCAATCCTGTTTCGCATCTTATTTTTCCTTTTACTATCACATTTCCTTTAAACTCATATTTTTCTTCTGGCATTTTATCTCCCTCCATAATATTTGTGGTACGCAACAATTGCCTCTACAAAATCAAAAAATTTGTTCAGTGCGATTTCATGATTAGGAGAGTTGACTACACCGTTTACTGCCCAGTCCATAGTTTGTTTGAATGGACCAAGATCCCGGTGTCTCTCTCTAGCCTTTCCGGTAGCATACGCTAGTTTTGGTTTGAGCAAAAATAGCCTTCGTTCTACATTTTCATATTTTTTGCTTTTTTTCCATTCTAATTGGAGACTCTTTACTTCACTGAACACATTTCTGATCTGACTTGTCTCAATCCCGGCAAATTGCTTGCCTAGTCTATCTGCCAATTTATCAATCTCCTCCGTTGTCAGCTTATCTATATCGCCTGATAACGATATTTTTTCTCCTTTTTCTCCTCTTTCCCTATATCTATTCATTTTTTATCACCTCTTGTTCTTAAACTAACCCATGA
Source organism: Thermoplasmatales archaeon (assembly GCA_030019485.1). Taxonomy (GTDB): domain Archaea; phylum Thermoplasmatota; class JASEFT01; order JASEFT01; family JAUWIS01; genus JASEEW01. The sequence continues at coordinate 1,743 of JASEEW010000047.1, forward strand.
AACGGGTATTCCAGCCCATGGGACTATTTTTGGTATGTTTTCATCCAGATCCTTAAACAAGTCTGAATATTTACTTCTATCTATATTTCTTGCCAGAGTGTATTTGAAATGCGGCATGTATTTCTTTTTCTGCTTAGCAACCTCTAAAGAAGTGAAACCATTTTTCTTTTTGTTCTCATAAAATGTTTCCCTCCAGAAACCAAGTATGGAGTAAATAAAAGATTTTGAAATTTTACCTTCCCTATTATATTCTTCTAATTTCTTAGCGTATTCCAGTAACCTATCATAACCGTTCCACCTGTCAGCATGCTTTTCTGTTTCCCATTTCACTGTTTCATCAAAAACAGTGATGGAGTCTTTTCCATATTTTTTAGCCATATCCAGTTTTCCCCCTGCAATGTTTGATGCTCTCCCTATTGGAAATTTTGGTTTACAATGATGTATCCCAGCAGATAACGTGATATTTGGATTTTTGCAGGTGTATTCCTTAAACTTGTTTCTTATTTCTTCGGCTGCTTCCATGAGGGTATCCCAGGGACCCACAATAAAAAGGTCATCCCCACCTGAATAGGTAATGTATAGAGATAGTTTTTCACATATCTTGTTTATGTTTCCTGAGAAAAAGATATCGAGCATTCTGCTAAGGGTTGACACCCTCGATACTGTCCTGTTTTCCTTCAACCCCATGCTAAGAATAGCGCCTAAGTTATCAACATCCATCCTTAACACACCAAGCAATTTAGAGCCTTTATTTTCTTCGGCAATTTCCTCAAAAGTCCATACACCTTTTTCATCATCGTATGGGGCAGTTTTCCCTATGAACTTGAAACCTAGGGAGATAGGTAATGTAGATCCATCCACATATCCAGATATTTTATTTGTCAAAAAATCTGTGTTGTTTAGACGGTATACATTTACAGAACTAATTTTTTCCTCTTCAGGCTCTAATGATTTGAGAATATCGCATATTTTGTTTTCATCCTTCACAAGGGACCAGGAAATATTCATGTCCTGGAAACATATATCAAATTCATAAGTCAAACCCTTACCATTGATCTCTATTAGGTATTCCATTTTAGGGAGATTCCCCCCGATTTCCTTTTGTTTTTTACATTCATCACAGAAATCACCTGACACAAAATCATTTCCACAAATAGGACATACCTTTTCTGAGGGATGTTTTTCAAACAAAGAAATATCAAGAATTTCAGAAAACTTTTTGTTTTTTTCAATTGACAGATTGTACTTAACCTCTTCCAGCAATGCTGGGAAATCTTTTAGTGTTGTGCCTTCTGTATATGCTACTGCCAAATATAATCTGCCCTGAAACTTCTTAAGTAAGGATTGATTAATCCTTTTTTTAGCATCCAATATTGTTTTTCTTATGTCCTCAGTATTTGGAGCAAGAATTATAAACTCCCCTCCTCCACACCATAGAAGATTGGATATTGAAAGACTTAATGAATCCAAAATGTGGTGTGCAAATGTTTCTGTTAACATAGAAATGTAAAAGGAACGCCCTCTGAGTCTTTTAGACATATCTTTCTGCGCTTCTTTTGGTGAAAAGATATCGTAAATGAAATTTTGAATACCTGATATATCACCTCCTAATAGAAGAAATTTTTTTTCTTCATCTGTTTTATATAAGCAGTCAGCAATAGCAGATGTCGTTTTAAGATGGTCAAAAAGTGCAATATCTGGCACTGATTTATACGCTGCCGAGGGCATGTATGATGTGTATTTTTGAAGCAAGTGATACAAGGTTGTATAAAAGGCATTCGTATTTTTTTGGGATATTTTATCAAATTCTGGAATAAACCCTTTTTCCCACATTGCCTTGTATTGATTATCCAATACTTGTGCTTTAAGCGCAGAAGATTTGTTATCAGAAGGAAAAATCATCTCTTCTTTCAGCATGAGAGGTGCAAGATGATAATACCAGTCTGTGGGCTTATATCCTTCCATTTTTTCTATATCTATTTTAGAGAAAATTGAGCGTAAAGGTTCTTTTCTTACCTCTTGATTATCTTCACTTTCCTCTCTTTCTTCAGCAGATTCCCAATCTGCTTTTTGTAGTATTTCAGCTATTTTTTTATTCTTACTTTTTTTAGGGCTATGATGATTCAAAATTAAATCTGAAATCTCATCCAAATCACTTTTCTCAGCAAATTTAGAGCCCAACTCAGAATGATTTTTATCTGGATACTCCCATGTTCTCTGCCAAAACTTTCCAATATCATGCAAAAGCGCTGATAACCTTAAAACCTCATTTTCTTTCATACTTAGAAAAAGAAATGATTTACGAACATATTATTGTTTCTATTTAACCTCAATCTTTTTTTCTATCTCCCATAAACCTTTTCCCTGTGCTCAAACCTTAAAAGATATAATTTGTCTTTGATGACAGTGTAAATCATTCTGTAAGGTTTAACATACATTGTCCTTTCACCTTTTAGTCTGAACCTTAACGGTTTCCCTATGTCTGGATTTTTAATTATTTTTATGATTTGTTTTTTGATTTTTTCCTTTGTGAGTTTATCTTTTACTTTTTTATCGCACAAGGATTTGTATGCTGTATCGAGTTGTGCGATAAAAGAGCGAGGAATCTTTGATTCCGAAGCTTTTTTGAACTCTTTTTCAAAATTATCAGTCCAGACAACCTCTTTGATTTCTACCATTTAGACATCTCTGACAAAAAATCTGTTTTAGTAGCTTTTTTAAACTTGCCTTTTTCTATCTCCTCCCAAGCCTTCTCTATGTTCCTCAATGTGTTCAGTTCTTCTTTTAGAATAGGGCTTGTTATTTTTTTCAAAACAATCAGTCCACTTTTAGTTCTTGTAACTGATAACAGAGTCCCAGGTTTTATTTTGGATTTTATCCTGAAACTTTTTGGTAGAACCAGTTGCCCTTTAGAACTCACCTTTGTTATCTCAATTTTATTCATAATAGTAAGAATGTCTTACTTATATTTAAACCTTCTCATAAAACTGTTACTTTTCCACCAGTTCTGCAGACATAAACCTTCCCAAAATTCTTCAAAGTCTTCACAAGTTTCTTAGTATCACCGACTGCGAAAACAGAGTTTCCAAGCATTGCCTGGCTTCCCATACCATATTTTTTTGCTTCCTCAATTGCTTTAATGATTCTCTTATTTGCTAGTCCTGTTTTTAATGCAAAATCGTGGGATAAATTGAAAAGATTTTCGATTGTTGGTTTTTCAATCATTTTTTTTACACAAACAGAGCCATACCTGTTGATTTTCCTCCTTTGTTCAGGGTTGCTTAATACTGTTTTTGTTTTCATCCCTTTTCCAAGAACACATAACACAACATCATGATTGCCCTTTATCTTTCTGAGCATCCCATAGGGTGGTAAACCCTCTTTTACCCTTATCTCAGCACCGCCAACACTTTCTGCTACTACATCACCAAGGCCTGTTTTGTTGAATATTTCTGATTCATGTGCTATTTCAACAATCTTGCTAAATGGCAGATTTGATTTCAACGCATTGTTCATTGCTATTCCTGTGGATAGTGCACCTGCTCCACTCATACCAAAGCCCTGGGATACCGGGAGCTGGAGAATGCTTTTGATAACCACATGATATTTTTTTTCTCCAAGGATTTTTTTTGCAACAAATCTTGATACGTCCGCAGCTGATTTCTTGTTGTTGAGGAAGACATCAATTTTTTGTTGAGATGATTTTCTAATACTGACTGTTGTAAAAGCCCCTTTTGACAAACAAATTCCTGCACCAAGTGAGCCTTTTTTCCTTACATCACTGCCCCTGTCCTTTATCACAAAAAAACCCGTTACATGTCCTGGTGAAAAAGCACATGCTCTCATTTCATTTCCCTTGCTATTACGTCAAGAATCTTTTCAGCAATTTTTTCTTTCCTGTCTTTAATCATGATTGTATTCCTTTTTTTATCCACTATGATTACCTCATTTTCGTCAGGTTTAACATTTTTTGTGTCATTTGCAACTATAAGATCCAGATTGTTTTCCTTCAAATATTTGTATGCTTTTTCAAGTAATTTTTCCCTGCTGATGTTGCTTTCAAGCTTGAATCCTGCAAGAAATCCTTTAAAGTTTTTTCTTATGATTTTTATGATTTTTGGTGACGGTTTCAGTTTCAGGGTTATTTCTTTTTTTCCTGAAGGTATTTTCCCATCATGTTTTTTTATTGTGTAATCAGATATAGCAGCGCAAACAATAATAATATCATATCTTGGTTTCTTGAGTTTTTTTCTCAGTTGATCTGCTGAGGTAAATGTTTCTGTTTCTATATATTCCGGTGCCTTCTCAGTCCCATTCCCATACAGCAGTTTGACTTTCCCCCCTCTTTCAAATGCATTCTTTGCGAGCTCTATGCCTGTTTTACCTGACGATTTGTTTGTTATGCTTCTTACATCATCTACTGCTTCAGATGTAGGACCTGAAACTATCAAAATTTTTTTGTTTTTCAAATCGTTTTTCCCTATTTTTCTTATAACCGTTTCAACAATTTCTTCATTACCTGGCATTTTCGCTTTTTTCTCTTCCACTCTTGGTTCTATGAAATTCACACCAATGTTTCTGAGTTTCCTGATGTTCTCCAAAATTATTGGATGATTGTACATTGAAATATGCATCGCAGGAACAATGAGAACTGGTATTCCTGAGCCAATTGCTGTTGTTGCAAATGTTGTAACGGTTGTGTCATCAACACCGTTTGCTATCTTTGATATTGTGTTCGCAGTGCAGGGTGCTATTAAAAGCAGATCGGCTTTATCCTTAACATCACCGCAAAATGAAACATGCTCAACATCACCTGTGATATCTGTTATTGTTTTTTTTCCTGAGGCGAATTGTAATGCGTCAGGCGAGATGAGTTTTTGCGCATTCTTTGTCATCACAGGAAAAACATCTGCTCCGTTTCTGACAAGCTCTCTGATTAGTTTCACTGTTTCAACAGCAGCAATGCTGCCTGTGACACCAACAACAATTTTTTTGTCACTGAGTTTCTCACTTTTTGAGCAGTAAATATCCCTGCTTGGATGCATAAGGATGAATGAGTTTTTGGGTTTTTAATATGTTGGATTGAAGAAAATATTAAGTAATCATAAACCTTTGTAGAACTATGGAAAAAAATATAACAGCGATAATATTAGGTACCGTTAACGGTGTGGTGGCACTCCTAGCAACCTTAGTTTTAATGGCATTAGATGTTCTTTTTGGTCTTATATTTCTCATTTTCCCAGTATTAATATTAGTGGGTGTAGTGCTCATAGGGGTGAAACAGTACAAGGCAGGTGCAGTGTTATGTGGAATCGGTGGCGCCATAACTGTGCCCATAGGGCTTTTAGGTATATTTGCTGGTGTAATGGCATGGAACTATGAAAAAGAGCAAAAGGAGAAGATCCCGTACGCTGTTCCATATACGCCCGGACCAGTTCCATATAATGTGCAACCACCGTATCAACGACCATACCCTCCTTATCAAACTGCTCTATATCATACTGTCTCACCATATCAGCCGACACAAGCACCTCTCAGGGTTGAACCTATTGGATATCAAAAACATATAACGGTAAAATGTCATAAGTGTGGTTCAGCATTTGATGTGAGAGATCCGAAACGTCCTCTGAAACTTAAATGCCCAAAATGTGGAACTGAAGGATTGCTGAGGTAACTTATGAGTCAACAGGAGATAATATGCCCTGGATGCGGACACAAGTTTTCTGTTAACATCCATGAAGGAAGTTATTTACAGGAGTATATATGTACTTGTCCAAACTGTAGTCTCAAATGCAAAGTGACTACAGATGCTTTTACCTCATCTCAAGACCTTCAGACCGTGCAAAATGGAAAAACACCAGAATATTGTGGCAAATGCAGAAAAAGACTGGTTAATAACATCTGCCCTAAATGTGGTAAGGATGTTAGAGAATACCTTAGAGTGTCATATGATATTCCATCTAACCTGAAAGCAGCAAATATTTTCATGTGGATTATGGGATTTATTTTTCTGATAATGTTTCCCGTCATCGCTTTATTAGGTGGACCAAGTTCTTTTGTACCGTTCATTGGAGCCTGTATGTCATTTGGTTCTGCCCTTCATATAAGGAATGTTATGGATAAGATAAAGAAAACAGGGGTTAGGCAGTGTTATAAGTGCAGGAGGTTTATGTCCCCAAATGCTGTTAGATGCATATACTGCAAAAGAAACCTTTCAGCATGGATCACGTTCTAATTGGGAAAAAGATAATAACCAAAATGATAATTCCCTGATATGGAGATTTTCCTGATCTTTGCAACAATGCTCATAGCAGGAATTGTCAGAGGAGCCGGTGTTTGCTCCATGGTATGTGCTCCCGGCATACTTTCATATATCGCATCAAAAAAAGTAAACTGGAAAGAAGGACTGCGGTACGGCTTTATTTTCAGCATTCCAAGAATTGTTGTTTTAACGATTTTAGGCGGTGTCATCGGCTTTCTCAGTTTTACAGTTGTCAGCACAGAATTTTTCAGGAATGCGTCTGCAAGCCTAAATTTAGTTTCATACCTTTTTATAGGAGGAATATTTTTTATTTTAGGAATAAATGTGTTCAGGAACATAGATAAAAAGTGCGGGTGTGAAACAAAACAGCATTTTCAAAAAACGGGCGCCGCATCCCAATTCCTTATCCTTGGCTCAGTAGTTAGTGTCGGCTGTGTTGCCGGAGCATTTGAAGGGATGGTGTTAAGCAGCGCTTTCTCAATCTTGGGGAATAACAGCATAATGGCATCTGTCCTTGGAGCGTTTGCAATGTTTTTATTTGCATTCGGCTTGTCCATTCCAATAATTGCCGGCTCAGCGTTGGCGGGCAGAATCTCTGAAAGGGTCAAATCCTTCAGAGAGTTGAGGATTGTTGGTGCTACAATCATGGTTATGTCTGGTTTGCTTCTGCTCACTGCTACATTGATGAGGCTGATAATATGAGATATAGAAGGACTGCATTTATGATGTTTATTTTGGGGATAATTCTGATAGGTGCAAGCGTGTTTTTCGGGAAAGGAAAAATAGGATTATTTTTGCTCATACCTGTTTTCTACGGTACAGATGTTTTCGCATTCCTTGGATTTTTGTGTATTGTTGCATCCATGTTCCTGATATTTTACTCCATGACACAAACATTAGGAGCTGAAGAGGAATATGCTATCCCAGTAAAACAGGAAAGAAAGATAAAGGGAGGGGGTGTTGTTTTTATAGGGCCAATACCAATAGTGTTTGGCTCGGATATGAAAACAGCAATCATTATGCTCATCCTGGGTATTGCCTTTTTGACAGGAATGTTTTTGTTCCTGATGTTCTAACTCAGCTAATATTTTTTTCACCAGCCGATGCTTTTATAAGGTCGCCTCTTGCAACAATTCCAATTAATTTTTTCTCTTCGACAACAGGCAACCGGTTTATGTTTCTGTTTACCATCAATCTTGCCGCCTTTTCTATGGAAGAATCAGGCTCAATTGTCACTACACCTCTGCTCATAACATCTGACACCAATCTTCTGGACACCTTTTTCAGATAATCTATATTATTATTCTTTTTATTCTTTTCCCACAACCCTGAAACGGCTACGAGTAACTCATGTATTGAGCCTGCGGTGGACAGCTGTTTTAAAATGTCAGCCTTACTAATAATTCCCACAAGTTTTTCATTATCAACAACCTGTGCACCACTAATTTTATTTTTCATAAACTTAACAACCACATTCTCCAATGGCTCATCAGGCCTGAAATAATATTTTTCGTCATCAAATCCTTTACCTTCATGCTTTTTCCTCCTTTTTTGTCAATGCCCTGATTATGTCCCCTCTTGTTATTATGCCCACAAGTTTGTTGTTCTCAACAACAGGCAGTCTGTTCACCTTTTTTGACACCATCAATCCTGCAGCATCCTCAATGCTGCTGTCTGACTTTATTGTGACAACACGTTTTTTCATAACATCTGATACAAGCGCACCACCTATGTCCTTCAACATGTCCTTTGCTCCCTTGCAGATCTCTGCTTCTCTTACCGCCTCCATGAAAGGTATCTCTATCAGGTCAAAAGGCGTGGGCAGGAAAACAATGTTGCCTCTTGTATAATGCGCTTCCAGTAACTTCAGTATGTCAGCCTCACTGAGTATTCCAACAACATTTTTTTCATCGTTCACAACAGGGGAGCCGCTGATATTATTCTCAGCAAATTTTTTTGATGCCTCCCTGACAGTTTCATCTGGTTTCAGGATTACAACCTCTTTAACCATGGCATCCTTCACAAGCATGTTAATACAAACTACGTCTGGTTTTATAAACCTTCGGATTCAGCAGTTAGTAGTTAGGGGATAGGAAATCCCTAACTCCTGATTCCTGAATCCTAACTTCTAACTTCTGATCCCTAACTACTCGGTTAATGTTTTATTCCTATAACCCTATCTCTTGTTGATGCTTAACACAGCAAAAAGTATTGCAGAAATTCTAAAAAAACACAATGAGGTAAAAATTGTTTCCCACATTGATGCGGACGGTATCGCCTCAGGCAGCATAGCCTCTATATGCCTAAAAAGGGAGAATATTGAACATAATGTTGATTTCATCAAACAGCTGGATGAAAATGTAATTGATAAACTGAGAAACGAAAACCCTGAACTTGTCTGGTTCACAGACCTCGGCAGCGGTCTGCTCGACAGACTGGATGGGTTAAATGTGGTTATAACTGACCATCATAAAATACAGGGCACCCTAAAAACAAACAATCATTTAAACCCTCATCTTTTCGGGAAAAACGGTGCGGTTGACATCAGCGGCTCAGGTTTAACATATCTTGTTGCAAAAAACCTCTCAAAGGAAAATGTGGATTTGTCCGCCCTTGCTGTTGTCGGGGCAGTTGGGGACATGCAGGATTTAGAACACAGGAAACTCATAGGAACCAACAGGGAAATACTTGAAGACGGTAAAAATTCGGGTGTTGTGGACTGCATGGTTGATATCAGGTTTTTTGGCAGGGAAACAAGACCTGTTTTCAAACTGCTGCAATATGCAAATGACCCAATTATCCCAGGTTTAACAGGTAAGGAGGAATCATGCATCCAGTTTCTGCAGGATTTACAAATAAACATGAAAGAGGAGGAGAAATGGCGCAGGTGGATTGATTTAAAGAAGGATGAAAAAAGAAGGATTGTATCAGAACTTGTTTTTACTCTGCTTTCAAAAGGCTTTGGTCATAAAAACGTGAAAAGGGTTATTGGTGAGGTTTACTTACTGTTAAAGGAAGAGGCTGGTACTGAGCTGCATGATGCAAAAGAGTTTGCCACACTGCTGAATGCCTGCGGAAGATATAATAAAACAGTAATCGGCTATTCTGTATGTTTGGGTGACAGGGGAGAGTATCTTCAGAGAGCCAGAACCCTGCTTCAGGGCCATAGGAGAACACTTGTAGAATCACTTCAGTTTGTTAATGATGTTGGAATTCAAAAAAGAAAATATGTTCAGTATTTCCATGCCGGAGACAACATCAATGAAAAAATTGTGGGTATTGTTGCAGGGATGCTCATCCCCCATGTTGACAAAATGCCTTTAATAGCATTCGCAGATGCAGAGGATGGTGTGAAGGTTTCCGCAAGAACAGACAGAACCCTTGTTGAAAAAGGTCTTGATTTATCAGTTGTGATGAGCAGAGCGGCAAAAAAGGTTGGAGGCATAGGCGGAGGGCATAATGTTGCCGCTGGCGCTACAATACCAAAG
>JASEEW010000048.1 GCA_030019485.1 Thermoplasmatales archaeon
TATATGTTGTATAAAAGGAGAGAACAATCATGAAAATCAACATAAAGCCAGAAAAATATGCCTATTACACATTCCCGAAAATGGCTGCGCTTGTCACTGTTGCGAACAAGGATAGACCGAACATTATAACGCTTGCTTGGCATTCACCACTGTCTTTCAACCCCCCATTGTACGGCATATCCATGGACCCTAAGAGATACTCGCACAACCTTATCATGGATTCCAAGGAATTTGTTGTGAATTTCGCGCCATTCAGCATTGTTGAGAAACTGCATTACTGCGGCAGGCATTCTGGCAGAAATGTTGACAAGTTCAGGGAAACAGGTCTGACACCAATACCAGCTGAAAAGGTGAATGCACCCCTGATTAAGGAGTGTTATTCTCATCTGGAATGCAGGCTTGCTGAAACAAAAAAATACGGGGACCACACACTTTTTGTTGGCGAGGTGGTAAATGTTGCTGCTGATGAAAATGCCTTTGATAAAATCCTGAAAAATGTTCTGCCTGTTTACTATCTTGGTGAGAACACTTATACGACGATAAACAATGGTGTAATAAGAAAATTCTGATTTTGCTAAACGTTAAATATCCAGAATGATATAATGGGAATGATGATAGACCTCCTTAAATGCAGGAAACTATGTTTATTCCTGTTTGTCTTGCTAATTTCCACTCTCATAATCCCGCAGTTTGCTTTGGCAAAAGAATATGATAACAATGTGCTTGCGATATTGGATGCAGGAGATTACAAAGCATATCCTGTTGGATCATATTATTATTCCAGTTACCTGAAGAAAGGAGATAAGATTGAAGCTGAGATAAATGTTAAATCAGGCGGGAACATAGATGTATATCTTTTGTATGAAGAACAGTATGATGATTATCTTGAGGATGCAAACAACACAAATACATCTAAAATATTCACATTTATTGAGAACGGCTCAAAGCAGAACACAAAACAGTTTTCATACACACACAATGTGGAGTATGATGGGAAATATTACATTATTATAGATAACAGGGACAACTCCCAGGCTGATGATGCAGTGCCGACAGGAAATGTTGAGGTTGAGATGGGATATTCTAGGGTCTGGACAGGATACAATGGATTGTACTATCCTGAAATACCGGTTGAGGCTATATTAATATGCGCTGCAACCTTCATAATATTAATCGTAATCATTATTGCTGTTGTAATAGTAATCACAAAAAAAGAAAAGAAAAACATTCCACCCCCGCCAATGCCTCCAAACTTCCCACAAACTCCTCAGCCTCGATGACACGCAAATTTCTGCGACTAGTCAACTGAGGAGTTTGCAGCCTAATTGACATAAAAATATTTGCAACTAGCCAACTGGGAAGTTTGCCAAATTATTATCCACCGCAACCCTGACAATGTTTAAGTAGAAATAAAACCCTTTTGTTTTTGTGATAGCAAGCGTTTCCTGTCCAAGATGCAGGCATTCTTTTCAGGTAAACCTGCCAGACCCGAACAGGACCTACAGGACATACTGCCCTAAATGCAGATACGAATTTGATGTTGGTCCCCCATCCTATCCCACCCAGCCAGCAGCGCCACCTTTCACATATCCAGATGAAGAATCTGCAAAAAGACAAATAATGAATGCAGTGTATATGAGAACGAAAACGGATGAGCTGATGTCATTCGGCTGGATTTTGCTTCCAATCATAGGTTACACTGCATACCTTGCTATTCTCATGGTTACACTGATGTTGAACATGGGTCTTTTTGTACTTAGTGTTATGTGCTTCAGCATCATTGGTGTAATGATTGTGATGTCGATTATATACGTCATCCTGTATTATAAGTTTATCAAAAGAAGAAATGAGCATTTCAAGCGTGATATGATGTTAAGGGAAGGCATAATCCAGTTCATACATCACAGGTCATACAAAATTGGGAGGGTTTATGAGGTAAGCGCTGATCTTGGTGCGCTTCAATCAATCCATGCATTTGCGCGCTCTGAAGAAGATGAAAAGGAGGCTGTTCTCTGGGCAATATTCAGTGTGATTGTGCCTTTCATTGGTTTATATGTCATGTATTTCCTTACAAAGGACCCGAGCATCCATGACAGTAGACAAAACTCATTCATCAGATACGCCTCCTCGGCCCTGCATAAACTTGGCATAGCTGTGCAGCCTTCATTGAAAAATATCCCGCAGAGGTCAGCTATACTTTATGTGATACTATCGGTGTTCATACCGTTTTTCATTATTTACTGGTTTTATGTTGTTATCAAGGATTTAAACAGCCATTTCAAAACCCAGTGGGTGTTTGAGAACAACCTTGTAAATGCGTTGAGGTAATGGTATGGAAGAATTAAAAAAAAGCTGGCTTCTCATAAGCCTTGGATTAGGAGGCATTATTGGTTTTCTATGCGCATGGGTTGAAACATTTTACATGATTCCAACACTGCCATTGTTTTTTGTTACAGGAAACTTTACTGTTATTACGCTCATCTCTGCATGTGTAATAGCACCATTTGTTGAAGAATTAGCAAAACCCATTGGTGTTTATCTTATAAAAATGGAAGAAAAACCATTGCTGTCTGTTAAAAACTGGATGATTCTTGGAACATTTGCAGGACTGGGTTTTGGACTCATGGAAAATGTGGTGTATACGTTTAATGCATTTGCTGTTGCTGGTGCAACCCCAGGGCTGCTTTTATTGCTTCTCAGAATGCTTTTATGCCTTCCACTGCACATGATAGCAACAACAATCTCCTGCTTCGGCTTTGGCTTATGGATAAACACTGGAAAAATAAAATATTTCATTTTTTCCATGCTGACAGCTATGCTTATTCACGGCTCATACAATTTCACTGCAAGTATAATTTAGGTGAAAAAATATGTACAAAAGTTTAACAAAAACCCTGTCCTTCCTCCTCACATGGTTTGGCGCAGGATGGCTTGCGCTTCCATTCATTGCAGAGAGTATGCTCAGATATGTTCCTGAGGAAGGAAGCGTGAACTTTGCAGCATCATTTGCCCTTGCAGGTGTTTCATTCCTTTTATCACTACTCTGTTTTATTCATTCCGTCACTGCAAAACCTGTTAAAATTCAGTACAAACACGTTTATAGATGCCCTAAATGTGACAATGAAATATTCCCTGGAACAGAATACTGCCCGTACTGCGGCAGTTTTATCAAGTAGTCAGGGGTCAGGGGTTAGAAGTTAAGGGAAAACCTAAATTCTAACTGCTATCTTCTAACTTCTTGCATGGGGAGCATAAAATGAGAGTAGTCAGGGGTCAGGGGTTAGGGAAAGGAAAGAAAAAATTTCCCTAATCCCTACCTACTATTCCCCATCTACTTGATAAACATTTATCTATCCCTAAAACCCTTCAAGGTTATGGACCCTTTTGAGTATGCGCATAAACACAAAGTTGTTTGGATGGCTCAGAATACAAACCTTTTACCTACAACACCAAAGATAAAAGAGGCAGTGATAAAAAGCCTGGATGAAGAGGAGTACAATAATTATCCTTACAAAAAAGGAATCTTTGGTTTAAAAGAAGCAATTTTGGATGACCTTGGTTTGCCTGATTTTGAGGTTATCCTAACAGGAGGGGGAACGGAAGCACTTTATATTATAATGCGGGCTATGCTTAAAGACAATGATGAGGTTATCACATCTGACCCAAGTTATTTCATCATACATCATTTCATAGAAACATCAAAAGGAATACCAACAAATCTGCCAATATACAAAAACCCATGGAAATACACTCCTGAGCAGATAAATGAGGCTGTAAATGAGAAAACAAAGATGATACTGCTTATTGACCCAATCAACCCTCTCGGCACAGGTTACTCAAGAGACGAAGTAAAGGCAATATGTGAGATTGCAAATGACAACAATCTTTTTGTTCTTAACGACATAACCTATAGGGATTTTGCTGATAATCATACATTAACAGCAGAGTTTGCTCCTGAAAGAACAATAATAGCTTACTCTGTTTCAAAAAACTGCGGCATGGCAGGAATGAGAACAGGCGCGCTTGTTGCACCACCTGAACTTATGCATGGCATGAGGGTTTTTAACACAAATGATTTATCAATAAATATTCTTGGTCAGAGGGCTGCATTAGCGGCACTGGAAACAAAAAATGAATGGATGCCGAATGTGAAAAAAACAACAAGAAACAACCAGAAAATAATAAAAAAATGTGTTGACAAAACTGATGGTGTTTTCCTTCCAGTGTATCCTTCCCAGGCAAACATGTTTCTTATTGACATCGGTGAAAGGAAAATAAAACCTGAGGAGCTGCAGAACAAACTGCTTTACGAGCATAACATTTTTGTCAGAGCCGGGAACTATGTCTCAAAATCCTTTGGGAACAGGTTCATAAGAACATCATTTTCAATTCCTGAGGAAGGAGTAAAAAAATTCGCGGATGTTTTCCCAAGGGTTGTTGAGGAATTGGGAAAGTAGTAGTCAGGGATCAGAAGTTAGTAGTTAGGGAGAAAGGATTTTTCCCTAGCCCCTATCCTCTGGAAAAACCATTTGGTTTTTCCAAGGATCTTACGGAAAAGTCTTTTGACTTTTCCTAAGATTTTACGGAAAAAACTTTGTTTTTTCCTAAAATGCCAGGAATTCCTGTTGGAATTCCGTAGCATGTTAGGAATTTGTGAAAACAAATTCCGTAACATGTTAGGAATTTGCAGGAGCAAATTCCGTAACAACTACTCGCCTACTCCCATCCCAGCCTTTCCAGCTCACGCTCCTTTTTTGTTTTCTTTTTGTACTCCTTGTAGTGCTCCTTGCAGAGATGCGCCCTTCTGCTTTCATTTTTGAATTTCAGTTCTGGGAGCGCTTCTGAGACTTTTTTCCTTGATAATGACCTTTTAACAGGGTTTTTGCATCCTGATACGTCACATATTTCTTCCGGCATAAAAGGAGAATTGTTCTATCTGATAATATGTTTTGCTATAATATCTGATATTTCTCCTATTTCCTCTGGTGATAATTCTTCAGGTCTTTTGTTTTTATTTTTGATGTTTTCAACAATATTTTCCATTTTACCTTTTTCATGGGTGAATTTTTTCCAGTTGTTAAGCAGTGAGTTTTTTGTTTTTTTCCTTCTCTGCGAGAATACGGTGTCAACTGTTTTGAAAAAAATTGACTCATTTTCAACTATGAATGGTGGTTTTCTCGGCTTCAATGAAACAACAGCAGAATCTACTTTCGGGACAGGGTAAAAAGAGGTTCTTGGCACAGTTTCAAGTATTTTGCATTCAGCCCTGTAATAAATGTTCACTGAAAGACGGGAGTAATCCCTGCCGGATAAAGCAGTCATTCTTTCAGCAAACTCCTTCTGATACATCAGAACACCGAGCTTAAAGTCATGTTCAAGGATTTTGAAAGTCAGAGGTGATGAGAGATGATAGGGGAGGTTGGAAACAATTTTATCAAATTTTGGGAAATCAGTTTTCAAAGCATCGTTATTTATCAATGTTAAACCTGGTATTTTTTTCAGGTATTCACACAGTTTTTTATCCTTTTCTATCCCTATTACGTTTGCCTTTTTCACCATCTTTTTTGTTAACACACCCAGGCCAGGACCGATTTCAAGCACAGCATCATGACTTGACAGTTTCGCATAATCAATTATCCTCTCAGATATTTTTTCGTCTATAAGAAAATGCTGGGAAAAACGTTTTGAAGGCTTAAGACCTATAGAGTTGAGTAAACTCCGCAACCGAAAGTTTTTCGGTTGAGATTTTACGTTGAAATCCATGTTGCGGAGTTTGAGGATTGATGCAACATCGTTTTTTTTCATCGCTCTTCCTTTCTAGGCTTCTGCACAAACAAATAGTACTTCTGATGGGGGTCTGATAGTTCAAGTTCAATCCTTTTTGCAATAATCTTATCAGGGGTTTTAAGCATCGTCCTTTTTCCTATGTCCTCAAAACCGCTGAATATGCCTTTTTTCCTCTCCTCCAAAAAGGATAAAAGTGTTTTTCTTCCAAGCCCTGGAAGAAGTTCTAACACATGAAAACGCGTTGTTATTGGTGAAGCACTGTTAAAAAATTTTATAAAATATTCCTCTTTTGCCTTCACAATGTCAAGCAGAATATATGGGAGTTCCCCCTGGGCTGCGCTTGTCAAACCATCATACCCTATTCTTCTTTTCACATGAGCTATTTTCTCTCTTTTTTCCATTTCCTTCCCAATGTACACCTTTTCACCAGCATTTAATGCAACCCCTGGTTTTGGTGTTAGTTCAAGGATTTTAAACTCGGAGTCTCCTATGCCGTATGCAACAGGCTCTCTTCTGAATCTTTTCTGGTCAGGAAGCCCTGATGCTAAATAATCTAAAATGTATGCAAAATCTTCCATATCAACTACTCCACATATTTTTTAACAATATCAAGTATACGTTCAGTTTCCTCTTTATCTAGCGTAACCCGCTCCTTTGCGAAAATCACCTTTATATCATCCGGATGTGTTGGCAGCAGGTCTGCTATTTTATATGCAACCGGCTCTGGCATTTTCTCAATTTTTCTCAGCTCCTCTATTAAAGCATTTGTTTTGACCAAATTAAGTTTTGCAAATTTTTGAGTATGCTCTAATGCAAACTTTTGCTCGGGGGACAACTCCCGGTCCTTCTGCTCTTTTTCCAGGATTTTTTTCACCTCAGCAATTGATACATACCTCATTTTACACCTTCCTCAGATGCTTTTGGAATTGCTTACCTCAATTCCTCGCATTATACGGAAATGTTAGCCACATTTCTGTAGATATTTCGGAATTCCCTCTAGGTAATTCCTCGCATCATTCGGAAAATGTTTCACATTTTCCGAAGATGCTCTGGGTTTGCTATAATCTTTTTAATTTTATTGCCATCTTTTATCTCAAGCAGATACGCACTGCCCTGCGGTTTAATTATTCTGCCGGTAAGACCATGGAATCTGGGATGAGGCTGCCCTTTCTGTATGCTTGGGTCAATGACTATACTGGCTTTTTCCCCAGGATTAAATAACTGCAGGCTCCTCGTAATAGGGGATAGACCTCTCTCCCTGGGTTTTTTCCTCAACTGCCTTGTTCTTCTTCTAAGCCCTTTCGATGCCTTCACCATATTCTACACCTATCACATCCAGTTCTTTAACCCTGCATTCTATTCCAAGCATTTCTGCGATGCTGGGCAGTGTTCTTCCATTATCGCCGCTCACCAGCTCTTTTACGTATAAGCCGCTTTCACCTTTTATAATGAAGGTAGCAATTTCATCAGCAGACTCAACCTTGAAATCCAAGACTTTTCTTTCCCTGATTTTGTCTGCTCTTCTGTGCACAACCCTCAGAGGTGTCCTTTGGGTTACTGTGATAGGAAATGCATTCTCTAGTTCTTTAAGTTTTTCCTCACTGACAGATTTCTCAAGGAGGACAACAACCCTGTAGGTTTTTTCAGGCTTTGCATCCTTGATTTTTACAACCTCACTGGCATCAGACAACCGTATACCTGAGACTTCAACCCTGCCTTTTCCAAAATCATTAATCTCTTTTTCCATTTTTTTTAGGTCAAGATATCTTTTCGCCGGGTTTCTGATTTCAAGTATGAAAGGCCTGCCGTTCCCAAGCATCCTTGCATCAACATCTTCTCTGCCCATCCCATGAAAAAAATGCCCGGAGCCATTTGTTTTCTCCATAACAACTTTTGCAATTATTTCTTCAACAGAGGTAGAATACATTTTCCCTGTGAAACTACATTTTTCACATCCTTTCCCCCAGCATTTTTTGCACGGCCATTTTGTCTGGGGGATCCCCCTGAGAAATTTTTTGTACCTCCCATAAATAAACAAGGAGGAGAGCTGAAGTGTTACATTATCGTATCTTGTGTCCACGATTGCTGTGATGTCAGGACTGGAAAAGTTCACCTTTTTTCCTGTTTTTTCTTCAACGATTTTCCCGATTTCCCTGTTAATCTCAGATTTCATCTGCTCATGATATTCAAGATTTAGTCTATCCCGGAGTTCCTCCTCCCTTTCAATTATCTCACTGTCAATTTTTGAGCCTACAAGAAAAGAGGAAAACTCATATTTTCTCATTTTTTCAATAGCAAGCAATGCGAATTTTTCTGTTTCATCAAAAATGTTTCCGCAGAGCCAGCAGTCAACCCTGGTAGGGCTTTTGAGTGCTGAGAAACGCGCTACATCCTCCTCTTTTAACTCTCTGACAGCTTTTTTCAGGCAATACCGTACAGCCCTTCCCCTTTCAGCATTGCCAAAACCATGACCAAATTTTCCAAAAAGACGCCCAAGGCAGTGGTCACATAAACTGTATTCTGATAATTCGTTTTTTATCTCCACTAAACTCTGCAACATAGATTTTTTACGTGAAATCTCGTCGCAAAGGACTTCGGTTGCAGAGTTTACAGCACCCATAAAATCACATTATAACCTTTTCATATGCTTCCTTTGCAGCATTAACATTCTCTTCTTTTTTCGCTGGGGCCATTTCCTTTATGGATTTCAGGATGGAGTCTATTTTTACGATGCTGCTTGCCTTTGCAAATGCACCAAGTATCGCTGTGTTGATAATCGGTGCCATCCTTGAGCCGAGTTTGTGTTTTAACGCAATCCCTGTTGCATCAACCGTTGCGATTTTTGCATCCATTTTTATTTCATCAGGCCTGCGGTTGGTGTTGATAAGTACAGAACCATTTTTTTTCAATCCCTCCAGAACATTCACGGTTTTCATCAATTTTGAGTCAAGAACGACAACAAAATCAGGCTCATAAATCTCATATTTTATCCTTATCGGCTTGCTGTCTATTCTTGCGAACGCGGTTACGGGCGCACCCCTTCTCTCAACACCAAAAAAAGGAAATGATTGCACATCCTTGCCTTCCTTGAAGCAGGCATCTGCCAGTATGTTTGCTGCTGTTACAGCACCCTGCCCTCCCCTGCCATGGAAACGTATTTCTATCATAAAACATGAATGGTGTTTGTCAGAAATAAGTTTTGCCTAAATGAATGATTAGGGCTTCGGGGATTGGATATAACATCGGCATTAACAGAAGTTTTTCGACCGTAGGGAGAAAAAATTGGGAAAGCGAAGTGCAACGAGGTTTCCTGTTAATGCCTGTTATGTGCCCCGAACGGAACGAAGTGAAGTGAGAATGCAATGGGATTCGGAGCGAAGCGGAGAAAGTCCGCCGTAGCCCGCCAATTATTTTTCAATTATCCAGACCATTTCTTGTTTATACGATTTCAAAGGTTTACGATTGAAACCAGCATATACTTTCCAAGTTTTGAAGCCCACAAGGCTTAATAATAATTCAAATTCTCTTTTGTAAATGAAAGCAAGTTGGAACTTATCTTCCCAAACAGTTTTGTCTTTTTCTTTTAAGGTATTTATAAACTCAATGATTTGATTCACTTCGTCAACGAAATACGATTTATTGATTAAGATATACTTTTTATCTTTGGATTTTATAGTTTCTCTGATTTCTTTCCCATAAGTTTTCAAAATGACTTCTGGATTTGGAAAAAAGAAATTAAGTATCAATTTTCCATTTGGTGCAAGATGATTTCTAATATTCTTCAAAGTTTTGATTTGGTCTTCAATTGTCAGATTATGCAAAAATGACCTGAATGGAATAATAATTAAAGAGAATTTCTTGTTAAGTTTGAAAGTTCTCATATCTGCTTTTTTGACTTTTGATTCTAATCCCAATTTTTTAGCTTTCGTTTCGAGAACTTTTAGCATGTTTCCAGAAATATCAACACCATAAGCATCAACACCATCTTTGAGTATTTCTAAATAAATTCTACCTGTCCCACAAGCGATTTCTAAAACTTTACCTTTTGCCTTGCGGGCTTCCTTTCTATAAAAATCTATATCGTCTTTGTATTTTCCGTAAATCAAATCGTAAACATTTGCCCATTTTTCAAAATTTTGCATGTTCATAATGTTAATTTGTTTTAACAGTTTATAAAATCTTCCATTTGAAGCGGGCGGAGGCGGATTGCACATAACGTTCCCAGCATAAAAGAAGTCCTGAGCGTTAGCGAAGGATTTGGGTGAATGCCATAAGGCACGAACCTTTTATGCTGTGTTAGGCGACGTTCCGCAGAGTTGTAACATATGTGTGCTAATTTTAACAAATCATTCCCCCTTCTTTTGTGCAAGAAAAACTATACTACACCCTGGGAGAGAAATTGGGATCCTTTCTTCAATCTTAGCTAAGAATGAAAAGAGATTTCTTAGCCACGTTGGTGGATTTGTCATATCGAGATAAGTGCTAGGAATAAGATTAGTTATAGAATGAATGGTCCATTTCTTCAATACTTTGAGTCGAAACTCAGAGAACTCACGCTTTAGACCCTTCACGGTAAAAAGTTTTATTTTCATATTGATAGGATTCTCAGGATTACCGAAAGGATAATCAACAGAAATATACTCCGTTGGTGGCATAAAAATTGCGCTCATCGCCTCTCTTAAGGATGTACCATACCCCAATCTATTCCGCAAAACAGCATCTATTACCGTCCATAAAAGATCGATATTCCATCTTGATTCAACCTCCAACAAAAAAGTGCCACTAGGTCTTAGAACTCTCTCGATTTCTGAAAGTGCTAGGTGATGATCATCAATAAAACTAAGTGTACTACCGGCACAGTTAACATGATCAAAACTTTCGTTTGGAAACGGTAGGCTTCTAGCATCAGCCACCTGAAAACTTGGAGGAATATATTTCTCTCCAACGTTTCTCTCTCTTAAAAGAGAAAATATTAGTCTATTATATTTATCCACGAAATCAAAATATACTGGAAACAAGACCTTTTCCTTGTTTAGATTGAAAGATGATGACTTTTTCTTTGCAATCTCTATCAAATCCTCAGCAATGTCAACTCCCACCACACGAGCTCCCACAGCGCTGTGCAGAAATGATTGAAAACCCGTTCCACATCCAACATCTAGTACTGTTTGGGGGTTGTACCTACAGATAACCTCCCTTGCAATAATAAAATGAAGACGAGAAAATAGCCATGCATACCACAAATCATGTATGTCATCATACTCATTTGCCATCTTATTAAATATCTCAGCAACTTCCATTTAATCCCTCATCCACCAAAGAGTCCTCTAATAAAATCCCAAAGGGCAATAACCACGGTTAACCCTGTTGCAATTGCGAGTAAAGTGGCTGCTACTTTTTTGACTGTAGAACTAAGATTAATAGATGTGTAGCCATCATCATGATGTTGGATAAACTTACGTTTTAAACAGAGTATTGGCGTTTTAAGATGCTCACTTAACTTTCTACGTAAGTCAGACTCATCGAATCCCTCCTCTGCAGTTTTGACAAGTCTCAACAGATAATATAACCCTAAAATAGCCGATGCGGTATCTTCTACATCTTCCCAATTTCCATTCTCTGTATCCTGATGAACAAAAAACCAGTCAACCACTTTTTGAAGGAGGTCCTGATTATTAACA
>JASEEW010000209.1 GCA_030019485.1 Thermoplasmatales archaeon
GTTTTATTTCCCCCACAATTTTATGAAGTATGTGTCTTGCATCATAGAAACCCAGTTTTTTTCTTCCTGCAAGTATAAGATTTGTGTCTGTTTTTGGCAGTATCTCCCTCAGATATTCAAACAAACTGGTTATTTCTTTGTTTGCTTTTTGTGTGTCATCAAAAACAATCATTGTGTTTTTACAGTTTTTAAGTTCTCCATCCAGAATAATCCCTATTTCACTCATGGTTATCTCAGGTTTTGATTTAAGATAATATCTCAGTTTTCTTTCCCCCATCCTTTGCAGAAAATCTGAGAATGGTTCTAAAATGCTTCTCAGCGTATCCCACTCATGTATATTATAATAGAAGATGTTTTTCTCGTTTTTGTATTCTTCAATGATTTTTGACAGCAACACACTTTTACCAATACCAGGCATACC
Organism: Thermoplasmatales archaeon; assembly: GCA_030019485.1. GTDB lineage: Archaea > Thermoplasmatota > JASEFT01 > JASEFT01 > JAUWIS01 > JASEEW01. The sequence goes on from JASEEW010000209.1 coordinate 422, forward strand.
ATAAATCACTACGATTTTTCTGTTTTCTTTCAGATAATCTTTTATTTCATTTTTTTCTTTTTCCCTGCCGTAGAAATGCATGGGTTTTGGTGCGTTTTCCGTGAAATCTATTGTTTTTCCTTTCCTCACAAGGTCTTTGTAATCTATCACCCCTTCTTTCGTATGTATTATTATGTCCAGAATGCTTATGTCAGTTTTTTTCAGTTTCTCCAGGACATCGCATATCTTCATCTCTTTTATCTCACCTTTTTTGTCTCTGAATTTTACTTTCGTATTCATGATTTTTTCATGAATATCTCTGGCATAGGATGTGCCTTCATCCGTGAGCAGATATATCTTTCTTCTTCTTTCAAGTCCTTTGACCTGCCCTGTTTTTTCTTGAACGAGTTTTTTCTCAGCAAGTCGTGCTACAGTTCTTGGCACATTTCCCTGAGGGACACTGACACCCTCTGCTATACCATATTGCGTTGCGTGAAAACACGGCTCAGAATATTCAATACATTCATGCTCAAGCAGATGAAGCAGTATTCTATCGGCTATGGTTATCTGATGGTTATGTGAATGTGAAGTGATTATAATCATATAATGTTTATATATCTATAAGGATATTAAGTCTTTTCGTCAGTAGAATGAGGGGCATCATTACTCGCCGCCGATGAACAGAGGGAACAGATGTTTCCTCATTATCCTCGCAAACCTCTGGGTTTGCTGCGGATGAACAGGGTGAGCAAATTAAAAGGAGGAATAAAAAATGCCAGCTGATCAAGCATATGCAAACGCAAACTACCATGCGGCCTTCCAAGGATATCAGGTCACAACATTGGCTATTGGTGAGGAAGACGGCAGTGGTGATGTAGTAGTCCTATAAGAAGGATTAACATCAAAAAATCTCTTTTTCTCTTTTTCTTTTTTTATTTTTAGTTTGTAAAGCGGTGGACATCATTACTCACCCAACTGCTCAAAAAAAAACTGGGGGAGCGAATT
>JASEEW010000210.1 GCA_030019485.1 Thermoplasmatales archaeon
TGTGGTTTTAAGCTCGTTGATTTAAAATAACCGTTCAGTTTCGCAAATGGTCATTTATGCCTTTTTCCAACACGCACTTTACCCTTTCCCAATGAATTTATATATCCACAACCCCATATAAAAAAGGGTGATAATCATGGATTGGGGAATGAAAAACAGAATATCAAGGATAATCAAAAAGGATGGGCGCACAGTCATGCTTGCTGTGGATCATGGATATTTCATGGGTCCAACAACAGGGCTTGAGAAACTTGATGAAACCGTGAATCCGCTGCTTCCGTATGCAGACACGTTGATGCTTACAAGAGGCGCGCTCAGGAATTACATACCACCTGAGAATGATGTTCCAATAGTTCTCAGGGTTTCAGGGGGAACAAGCATAATTGGGAAGGAACTGCTGCATGAGGGCATTACGGTTTCCATGGAGGAGGCAATACGCCTTAATGTTTCAGGTGTTGCGTTCTCAATAATGGTCGGCTCTGATTTTGAGCGTGACACATTGCTCGACTTTACCAAGGTTGTAGATGAGGCAGAAAGATATGGTATTCCTGTTCTTGCTGTAACTGCTGTTGGTAAAGAAATGGCAAAGGATGTCCGTTATCTAAGTCTTGCATCAAGAATGGCAGCAGAGCTTGGAGCAAGAATAGTGAAAACATATTACTGTGAGGATTTTGAGAAGATAGTGGATACATGCCCTGTGCCAGTTGTTATTGCAGGCGGAAAGAAAACATCAGAAAAGGATGCACTGAAAATGGCTTATGACGCAATACAGGCTGGCGCTGCAGGTGTTGACATGGGAAGAAACATATTCCAGTCAAGCAATCCTGCTGCAATGATAAAAGCAGTAAGGGCAATAGTTCATAAGAAGGCAACACCTGATGAGGCGTATGGGGTGTTTGAGAAAGCTGGGAAGGGTGAGAGATAGATCTGATGGAAGATAGTATCAAAGAGATGAAGAAAATTTATCTTTCTGTGCAACATGAAATAATCTCAAGGTTAGAAGAATTTAAACGGCTCTGGAGGACAGGAACCGAGAAAGATATTTTTGCTGAGCTTGTTTTTTGTATATTGACCCCGCAGTCTAAAGCGAAACCCTGTTGGGCTGCTATCGAAAAACTCCTCAGTAAAAATCTATTGTTGAAAGGAAATAAAAACCAGATTCTCAAGGAATTGGATGGTGTGCGTTTCAAGTATAAAAAAGCAGGATATGTTGTTGAGGCAGGGAAACAATTTTTGATTGAAGGGAAAACATCTATCAAATCACAAATTGCTCAGTTTGGTGATGTTTATGATGCAAGGGATTGGCTGGCTCGGAATGTAAAAGGTATGGGGTATAAAGAGGCAGGTCATTTCCTGAGAAACATAGGACAGGGAGAAAATCTTGCGATTCTTGACAGGCATG
>JASEEW010000049.1 GCA_030019485.1 Thermoplasmatales archaeon
CATACAAGAGCTGCACAGTGACTATTGATACAGTAATACCGGATACAACACCACCATCCAATCTGAGCATATCAATAGCGGCTGGAGCAGAATACACTACATCCTCAACTGTGACATTAACGTTGAGCGCAGTGGATGCAGTGAGCATGATGATTAGCAACGATGTGTACTTCTCTGGCGCAACATGGAAATCATATAACACATCAGAGACATGGACATTGTCAGCAGGTGATGGTACTAAGACTGTGTACTTCAAGTGTAAGGACGCAGCAGGCAATGTTGCGGATCCTGTGAGTGATGCGATACTGCTTGACACAACACCACCAACAGCAACAATAACACCTGATAAAACAACAATCTATAAGGGTGAAACTGTGCTGTTCACTGGCAGTTCATCTGAGCCGACAGGCGCGACATACCTATGGGACTTTGGTGATGGAACACCCACCTCAGCAGAGCGGTCGTCATCGCACACATACACAAAGAAAGGCACATACACAGCAACATTGACGGTTACAGATGCGCACGGGCTTGAGTCAACAGCAGCATCAGTGACAATAACAGTGAAGGATAAACCAGCACCACCAACACCAGGGTTCGAAGTGCTTGCATTGATTGCAGCATTGGGTGTGGCAGTTGTACTGCTGAGAAAGAGAAAACACTGAACTTTTTTCTCTCTTTTTTCTTTTTTAACATTTTTTTGGGTGATGAAAAATGACTGATAAAATGAAAAAAAAGAAGATAATGTTTTTGGGTGTTTTTGTTGTTGGTTTGATGGGCATTATCACCTCTGCATGCTGGGATTATCTTTTATCTAAGTCAGAGCCTGTATTTGGGATTTATCAGATAGCAGGCGTTATTGCAGGGATGATTATCGCGTTTGTTGGCATAGCGTTGTTTGCAATGAAACCTAAAGAATAAACAATGAGATAAGCATGCATGCTGAAACACCTGCCCATAAACTTGCAGGTGCAGCATACTTTAGAATATGCATTGTTGAATTCACTGCGGCTGTCAGTTTTTCTGTGTTTCCCCTTCCAGCAACCTTTATCCTTATTGTTCTGCTATCAACACCTATCCTCACTTCCTCCAAATCATTTACTGCTTCCCTCACAAGCTCCCTGGAAATAATGCCAGGGTTTTTGATAGAGGAGCCAACAGGGTTGAAGCCGTCCATTGTTATGTTCACAGAATGATTATCCGTGGTAAGAATTACTGAATCATCAACAATATCCCCCAGTTTTTCTGCAATATCCTCCCTAACACCTTTCAGCATATTGTTTCCATCCCAGAGCAGATACGCTGTTCTCTGTTTCCCTGCTTCAACAGCAAGCACCTGCACACCCTGTTTTCCAACATCATCTGATTCTATTCTCTCTGAGGAAACACCAACCCTCATGCTCTCAACCCTGTTTTCTTTTGCTGAGGAAACAGCATTTTCTGCTAAGCGGATAATGTCTTTTGACACCGGGGAACCAAACACAACAGAGTCAGCCCCTTCCTCCAAGGTGTTATGGGCATCAACAAAAAACGCATTACCCCCTGCCCCTAGCACGGCTGCTTTGCCTGTTTCAACATCAATGTCATCTGTCGGCTTCAGAGGAGAATGCATAATAAGGGGTGTGTTTCCAAAGAACTGGGTGAAAACCTCAGATTTTGATGATTTCTTAACAAGTTTGCTCCCACCCAATACATAATCAGCCTCTTTAACACAGAGTCTAACTGCATCTGCAATCTTCCTGCATTGCTCCGAGCTTACAGGGTTCAGGTCATGGGTTGATGCTGAATGCAAAACCAACACAGGATGCTCAAATTTTTTTGCAATCTTTGACGGCAGATTGCTTCCGCCAAGCGTTCCAAAAGGTCCTGGATGAATCCCGGGCACAACAACAGCAGCCTTTATTACCCCTTTTTTATTTCGAAAAGATATTACGCCAACCTCAGCATTTATTTCTTCACCGTTTGCCTCAAAAAATGATTCAAGTTCGAGTGAGCTGTCTGTTAGATGGGCGAGCGCGTATTTCAGAAGCTCCAGGCCATTGAACCCAAAACTTTTTTTCATAGGAATTTTTGCTGTTTCAACAAGGATTATTACTGAAAATAGGAATATTGCTGTGAATCCAGCCCATAGGAAAGGTTTTGCTGGAAATATCAGGAGGGAAAATATGAATCCTAAAACTGTTTGTGAAACTGAACCTGGAAATGATCTGATATGACTGGGGTTTGATGTTCCAAGAAGAACAATATGCCTGAGCCATATCACAGATGAGTATCCAAATATCAGTGCGGCTGGCAGTTTGTTAAAAAGGAAACCTAATGTGGATATGAAGCCAATTATGAGCAGGCAGACAAAAGACAGCAGCATTGACCTTCTAAGATAAAACAGTCCACCCAGTGATTCTGTTAGGGGTTTTGAGAGCATCCCTGAAAGAAATGCCGGGAATGCAAAAATAAGAATAGAATATTTTATTATGTTCAATAAACCTTTTTCTGTTGTTACAATTAAGCCAAAAAATATGGAGAAAACAATAATCAAAACACATGTTTTCCAGGGTTTTGGTGAGGAAAAAACGAATCTTATTAACCTGGCTGTTTTTTCTGCTCCTCCCAATTTTTTCACCTGACTATTGTTTCAACCGCCCTGTCTATGTCTTCATATGCAGCATTCCCAACAACAATCACATCAGCATATTTTTTCATCTCAACTGCTTTTTCTCTTGAGTTTATCCCCCCGCCATAGAAAAGCAGGGCTTTTTCAAGATTTTTATGCACAGCCCTGACTATTTCTGGGTCGCCATATTTTCCGGAATATTCTATGTAAATAATCGGGAAGTTGAAGAATCTTTCAGCACAAACAGCGTACGCGACAACCCCTTTTTGTCCTATGTTTGCCCTCGCTTTTGTTACCTTTCCAACCATAGAATCAGGGTTGAGAACAATGTATGCTTCAGGCACAACAGTTTCCCAGTCAATATCATATTTTTCTACCCATTCCTTGTGCTTGCCCACAATCCACATAGCATCATCACTGTTTATGACGCAGGGAACAAAAACATAATCAAAACCATCCACAATGCAGTCTGGATGAGGCGGCTCAAGAACCTTTGGTATGTCATATTTCTTTATCATCCCTAAAATTTTTTCAACATTTCTTCTTGTAACATTCTGTGTGCCTGAAACCATTAATGCGTCAGAACCGCTTCTAACAATTTTTTCAAGATTTTCTGCTGATATTTTTTTGTCAGGGTCAAGTTTCATCACATGCTTCCATTTTTTGATATTTTCCATATTCATAGTATCCCGCCGACAACAAACCCTATCAGTGCTACTGCCATGCCAATCTTTATTATTTTTGATGCGCTCCCCGGTTTATCTAAAAGGATTATGGAATATATAAATATTGCATCAGCAAGCCCTATGATGCAGAGGTAAATGCTGCCGAATTCCCTGAGAAGATATGGTATTGGGCTAATAATCACAGATAAAATAATTGCTCCTGAAACAATAAGCCCGGCATTTTTTATACCAATCCTCATAGGCAAGGTTACCCTGTCAGTGTCACCTTCAATATCCTCAATATCCTTTATGATTTCTCTTCCAAGATTTGCGAGAAACGCCATTCCTGCCAAAACAAATATGATTTTCATCCCATCAAGAAAAATTTTCATTGTGGTTATACCTGTCACGTTTCTGCTTAATGAGCTGCCACCAAAGATGAACACAAAAGCAACAAGAATGCTTATTACCACATTCCCAGTGAAGCCTTTTTTTTTAGTTTTTTCTCATAGGCTACAAGCAACAATGCTGCGATAACAGCAATAAGAAATGAGCATGTGTTGATAAAACACGAAATAATTATACCAGCAGTAAACAGTGTAATTGCAAAATTCATAGCATTTTTCTGTTCAAGCCTTCCAGATGGTATAGGTCTGGATGGATGGTTGATTTTGTCAGCATCTGCATCATAGTAGTCATTTAATGTGTTTCCAGCTCCTGTGACTAGAAACACAACTGCAAATGCTAGTCCTATCTTAAATAGAACAAGATAATTAATCCCAGGGATTCCAACTATGATGCATCCTGCCAATGCACCGATCCCAGCCATTATGCAGTTTAACGGTCTTATAATCTCCAGATGTGGGTTCATATTAAACCTTCAAATTCTTTCATGAGCTCAGGGTATTTTGACTGTATTCCCCTAAGTATCTCCGTTGTTGATATTTTCTTGAAATCATAACCTGATAATGCTTCAATAATCTTGTTGAACACCTCATCACTTAACGTTGTTCCTTTCTCCTTCGCAATCCAGTTCCTGTAAAGTTTATCCTCAAGCTCAGCCCTCCACCTCCTCTCATATTCCATGAGTGTTTCATTGAACTCCTGCTTCTTTACTGCATTACCTATCACCTCACCGGCAATGGTTCCGCAAATCAAAGCATTTATGATTCCACCACCTGTAAGAGGATCAATCTGACGTGCAGCATCACCCACAAGCAAAACACCATTCCCAACTGTTTTTTCTATGGGTGCGCAAACAGAAACACAGCCTGCAACAATCCTCACAATCTTTCCATTAGGGAATTTTTTTTCCACAAACCTGTCCAAATGTTTTTTCACATCCCCCCTTTCTTTAATTTTGCTTAACTGAACACCAAGCCCAACATTTGCTTCATTATTTTTTGGGAAAACCCAGGCATACCCGCCTGGTGCAACACTGCCAATATAAAAATCATTGTATTCAGTATAGTCTATGTTTGTCATTGTGTACTGAAGGGATGGAACAACATCATTTTGTTTCAAGGATGTGTCTATCCCTGACCATCTTCCAATTTGGGACTCAAAACCGTCAGCGCCAACAACAACATCCGCCTTTATTTCAAGGTTTTCACCCATGCTTTTTACCTTCACACCCTTTATTTTATTGTTTTCTTTTATAACCTCAAAAACAGAGCTTTTCAGCATAATGTCAGCACCTGATTTACCAGCCTGTTTAGCAAGACTTTTGTCAAAAATGTCCCTGTAAATGTTGTATCCTACCTCACCACCCGCTTGCTCCTCTGAAAGCAGCACATGTTTCCCGTTAGGCGCATAAATTCTTGCTCCCTTGATATCAGCTGCAATCCATGAGCTTTCTGGCTCAATCCCCAGTTCCTTTAAACCTTTTTTGCTGACGCCTTCGCCGCATCTCACAGGTACGCCAATTTCCTGCCTTTTTTCAATCATAAGAACCCTGCATCCATTATCAGCTGCTATCTTTGCTGTTCTTGAACCAGCAGGACCTGCTCCTACAACCACAACATCGTATCTCATCCTTGCTCACTCCGCAGTTATTGCCCCAACAGGGCATACCTTTTCACAAACACCGCATTCTATGCATAATTCCCTGTTGAAAACAATGTTTGTTTCCTCAAGAAAAATAGCGTTTTTTGGGCAGGTGCCAACACAGGAACCGCAGTACATGCATTTTGTTTTATCCACCTTCATGTGTTTCCCTCCGTGCAAGTAGTCAGGATATAGCAGTTAGAATTCAGGGGGACTTTTTCCCTGACCCCTAACTCCTGACTCCTAGCTACTCCCATGTTTCTCCCTCCATTCATCCAGTGGCACAGAATTTTTTTTCTCAACCTCGTTTCTGTAGGTTGGTCCACCATTGTAGGCGCAGAATGGTATAATCCTGCCATCTGGTGTGGCATAATGTATAACGCATCTTTTCACCCTTTCTATATCGTAGTTGTAACTGTCCTGGAAATGCATGCCGCCAACCATAAGTGTCCTCCATGTGAACTCGCCAAGTGATTCCTTACTCTGCTCTGAGAAAACATTTTCAAGGAGGGATGTTATATCCAGTCCTTTTGGAAGTTTTTCCTTGTAAATGTATTTTCCAAAATATTTCTCAAAACTTTTCTGAGTACTTTCCTTTTTTGATTTTTCTGATTTCAACTTCCCAAGTAACCTAACAAGAAAACCGATTTTACCAAGTTTTTTTGCCATCCTCATCATTTGAGAAAACATTCCTTCAACATCCACAAATCTTGTAATTGGTGTTGCATTCCCATTTTCAATGTAAAGGAATGTTGCAAGCCCGCAGTGGGGATGCGCAGTAAATGCAACCTTCGGCTCACCAGCGAGCAGTGATATAAGTTCTGATACGGGTGTGACAACGGGAACAGGGTAAAAATCCTCTTTTTTCAAAAATTTTGTTTGCTTCTCAAGTCCGTCAGCAAGATCAGGAAGTGTGAACCTCCCTTTCTCCCTTTCCCCCTGGTCTATCCGTCCGGTGAATGACACAGGCTGATAGTTCACACTCCTAATCACATCACTGTTTTTCACCGCAAAGTTCAGTATTTCACCAACCTGGTCATCATTTATCCCGTTGACGATCGTCGGCACAAGAACTGTTGAAAGAGGTTTTGGTTTCACGTTTCTGCAGTTTTCTATTGCCTTCATTTTCACATCAAGCAGTTTTCTGCCTCTTGCCTGAATGTAAACATCATCGTTTAGACCATCAAACTGAAGGTAAACAGTATCCATGCCGTTGTCCTTCATTTTCTGACAAAAACCTAACTCAGTGAGTTTCAGACCATTTGTTGCAACCTGAACCTGGGCAAAACCAAGTTTTTTTGCCTTTTTTATAACCTCAAAAAATTTTGGATAAATTGTCGGCTCACCGCCAGCAAACTGAACAGCAGGTGTGGGAACAGGTCTGTTACTCCTCAGATTTTTCAGCATCTCAATAACCTGCTCGTAGTCTGGCTCATAAACATATCCTGCAGCAGCAGCATTCGCGAAACATATAGGACACTGCATGTTACACCGATTAGTTAAATCTATGTTTGCCAAACAGGTATGGGATAGATGCAGGTCACATAATCCGCATTCAAAAGGGCATTCCTTTTCTGCCTTGATTCTCGGATTAATAACGCCAATACCGTCATGGGCAAATCTTTCCGCTTTTAAATATAGTTCAACATCAGACCAGTAAACATCCTTGAAAGGGCCGTGCTGAGGGCATTTTTTTTCAATCATCACCCTGCCGTTTTCCTCAAAAATTTTTGCTTTTATTATCCTCCCGCATTCAGGGCATACCGACCCGGTTTCCTTGGGCAGCCCTTTCTTCAGTGTTGATTCTTTGATTATCATACTCATAGAAATAGAATACAATCCTTTAAATGTTTTGCTTTCCCCCCTGACTCCTAACTACTAACCCCTAACCCCTTTTATATGTCCTTCTATATCAATCTCCCCATTTTTAATTCTCGAGGAGGATATTATTTTTTTGTCATCAGCAAGCACAAAAGGTATCACATAAATCTTCAAACCTTTTTTCCCATTTTTTATCCTGATTCTGTTAATTTCATATGCAATTTTTTCTGTTTCAGGAGAAACAACAATCATATCAAAATTAGCATAAATCGAGGGACCGTACCTGTCATTAATTTCAACAATCCTAAAGTTTTTAAATTTTTTTCTTTCCAAATAATCTTCTAATTCCTTTTTCCTTATCTGATACTTTCTTGTTTTCATTTTTTTTATCATTTCATCAGATGTAAGACCAATCAGAACATAATCACCGACTTCAAATGCTTTTTCAAGAAGCGCCCTGTGTCCCCTGTGCAGCGGATCAAATGTTCCACCGATGCAAACCCTCATAATTTGTGATTGGTTTGAGGATATAAAAAACATCCTAATAACTAAATCAAACTACTTTTTCATTCCCTTTTTCTTTCCTCTAAAACCTTCTTCATTATCTTATCTATTTTTCTGAGGAACAAATACGCTTTTTCATAATAGATTGGAAAATCCTGAGATGGAATAGTTTCTTCATAAAAATTTTTATGCAGGGCATTAAGATCCAAGAATAACAGATAAAGTTCCTTATCATTTGTTTCCCTACCAACTTCTCTAACGAAATCAAAAAACTCTTCATGTTTGCCTATATAGATATTTGACGCAGAACCTAAAGCTTTGATTGCCTGGGTAATCCCACCCCACAAAAGCTCAGATGCTTTTCTTAGTTCCTCCTTTTTTATTGTCTCTTCAGTATTCTACAGCCATATCTGTAACCTCTTCCATATTCATTTTCATATTCTTCACTATTGTTAGAATGAGTTTAGCAGTATAAAAAATCTTCTTTTTTCTCTATTGATAGGAAACCCTTTTAAAATCCTAGAGCAAGTATCCTACAACATAATCATTGACACAAGCGGATTAAATAAATTTCTATCGATGCTGTTCTCCAAAATAAAAGACAAGTACATTACAACACTATTGAAATGTACCATGCCAGAGGCAGCAAAAAGGAACAAAGGTAAAAAAGAAGGATATTTTCCCTACAAAATAAGCAGAGAAGAATTTAATAGGAATGCCAAAAAAGCAATTCAAAAAAGCTGCTACTTTGGTGCACCAGCAGATATTATTATCAACACTGCAGGTAAAACAAAAACAAGGGTGTATGAAGAAGCAAAAACAAAGCTATCAGTTTTTTTATCTTGACCTTGAAATAATCATGGCGATACTTTTTAAAACCACAAATCAATTACATTTTTGGTGATAACATGAAAATACTTGTGGCAGACAAAATGGCTGATGAGGCAATCCAGATGATGAAGAAAAAGCATGATGTTGTGTATTCAGAACTTGACCCTGACCAACTGCTTAATGAGATCCAGAAATATGATGCAATTGTTGTCAGAAGCAGGACAAAGGTTACAAAAGAGGTTATTAAGAAAGGGGAAAATCTGAAAGTTGTTGGAAGGGCTGGTGTTGGTGTTGACAACATAGATGTGCCTGAGGCAACAAAAAGAAAAATCCCTGTTGTTAACGCCCCAGGTGGCGCAACTATTTCTGTTGCAGAACTCACATTTGCTCACATGCTTTCCCTGGCAAGAAACCTGTCTAAATCTGATTCATCCATGAAAAATGGGCTGTGGGAGAAAAAAAAGCTGAAAGGAACAGAGGTTTACGGCAAAATCCTGGGTCTTATCGGCTCTGGAAGAATAGGAACTGAGGTTGGAAAAAGGGCAATAGCATTTGGGATGAAAGTTATAGTCTATGACCCCTATCTTTCAAAGGAAGCAGCAGAAAAATACAGTTTTGAAATTGTTGACCTTGATTTTCTGCTGAAAAACTCTGATTTTATATCCATACACACACCTTTAACCAGTGAAACAAAAAATATGATTTCAACAAACGAGTTCGAAAAAATGAAAAACACTGCGTTTATTGTTAACTGTGCGCGTGGAGGAATAATTGACGAGAAAGCACTATATAATGCGCTAAAAGAAAACAAGATCAAAGGTGCGGCGCTTGATGTTTATGAAAATGAGCCTCCCAAAAACAGTCCTCTATTAACTCTGGGCAACATTGTTTTCACACCCCATATTGGTGCATCCACAAATGAGGCGCAAATCAGGGCAGGCACAATAACCGCAGAGCAGGTCTTAAAAGTATTGAAGAACGAGAAGCCTGATTTCTGCGTGAACAAGGAAGTGCTGTGAATGATGATGAAAAGAAGCAATAATGAGCATTCAGCTTAGAAAGAATGTTTGATTTTTTCTAGGGATATGAGGTGATTATAACCATGAGAATGTTCTTCACAATATATTTACACATTTTTTGTCTTTTTTAAAGAAGGTAAATTATTAATCTCATAGTATCATATCTATAATTGATAGGAAATGAGTCCAGTTATACATTTGTTAATCGCATGGTTTGTTGCAAACCTTTTTTCAATAAATCTGAAAGAGAGAAGGCTTGTTCTTATTGCAGGAGTAATCGCAGAGGTTGATGCAATTGGGATACTTTTTAATGAGGATTTATTTTATCAGTATCATCATACATTTGGGCACACCATACTTTTCGGTGTTATCATTACAGTTATGCTCATGTTATCGGAAATTCCGAATTAAGACTGATGGGGTGAAAATGAAAAAGCTCACATTCATAATTGGTGCTGGGGCAAGCAAAGCGATTGCTCCCAAAGAAATTCCTGCAATGAACGATTTCTTCCATATTGCTAATAATTTTGCAAAACAAGACAAGAATATAAAAACTACGTTGAATTCCCTTGAAAGATATGGGCTTTTAGGGAATAAAGAAGTAAACTTAGAGCATGTTCTTGAGCACACAACAAAATTACCAAGAAATCATGACAATCCATGGGAACGTCCATATGATGGTCTACTCCTTACTCTTCACAAGATTTTTCATATGCTTAATGAAAGATACCGGCCAGAACCTTTTATGCGATGTTTTGAGCCAATAAAAGGTTTTCTCAATGATTCAACAACTTTTATTTCGTTCAATTATGATGTGTTTCTTGAAAGGGCCCTAAACGAAATTTTAAATTGGAAAGCATCCTTTGGATATTCTCCAAAACCCTTGGTCGGTTTCATTGAATGTTCTCAAGCAGATTATGCACAGTCAGATAAAAGTATTTGTGACGAGGTTTATGCTTGGGGAATAGAAGAATATGACAAAGTTTATCCTCAGAAAAAGGCAACGTATCCCAAAAATGGGATCCCAGCGGTTCTCAAACCACACGGATCACTAAATTGGTTCATTCATTCAAGTAGAAATCCTCTTGCATGGATACCCAATTGTAATGGTTTATTATTGATGGGATATAACAAAGAAATACCCTCAATTCCAAAATTCTGGAGTTATAATACAGTTAATAGTGTAAAGGGTGAATTTAAGGGCAGAAAGTTCTTCGTTGGGGGTATATTACCTGCTATCGTGCCCCCAGGAAGGAAATTTGTCGAGAACAGAAAGGCAGAAGTCTTCCAAAAAATTTATGAGATAGTTGTACAAGAGTTAATGGAAGCATCCGTTCTAGTCATCATTGGATGGAGTATGTCGGAGTTTGACAAACATTACAAGCAATTGTTTGAAAAAGTAAAAAAGCGGAAACCCGAGCAATTGAATAAACTTGCTATTTGTGATGTTCAAAAAGGCGATGCCTTCTATGAACAATTTAAAAGACTACTCCCCTATAAGGATTTTTTAGTCTGCAAAGAGGGCTTTGGATCAAATAAATCAGTAGAATTGCTAAGAGATGTGGTAATATGAAACTATACAATGTGAGGTTTTATCTCTAAAACGATTGTTCGGAACTTCCGATAACACAGCATATACGCTACGGGCTTCGCCCTCGCCCTTCGGGACATTGCTCCCTTCGGTCGCAACGTCGTATATGCTGGGAACGTTATCTGAAATGCCAGAGCATGGTCTACATGGTAGTGAAAAGAAAGATTTATTTGTAAGAA
>JASEEW010000050.1 GCA_030019485.1 Thermoplasmatales archaeon
ATCAAGCAGTTGCACAAGCATCTTTAGATAAGTTCGTATCAACATAAGAAGCCCAGCCATTTATGGCTGGGAGTACATCACTTTCTTTGAAAAAGTTTTCTCGTGTACCTGCATTATGGTTTTCATAATCTCACATATATTTGTAGATGTCTGATAATATTTATAGACATCGCCTGCTTTAAAAATGCTTTTTGCCCGTTAAATATTTACCCGTTTAGAACAATGGAGGATTTATGTTTTTGACAAAAGAACAGGAGAGAATGCTTTCTGGAGAAAAAGGGTAGGTCCTTCACTAAATCCAGACTACAAAGTTATAAATACTATAACGCCTATATCTATTATAGGTGATATATGTGGCTACCACCACCATTGCTGTATCCTATGAAACAAAAGAGATTCTGCGCCGGTTGTGTGAGAAAGACGAAAGTTATGAAAATATAATTCAAAAGCTGATAAGAGAGGCAGGTTTGAAGAGATTGGATAGACGATGGAATAAGATACTCAAGGAAGACAGGTTTATACTGCTGGATGAGTTATAATGTATACTGTTCTTGTCTCTGCTACCTTTCAGAAACAATTTAAAACCCTTCAAAAAGATTTGCAGAAACGAATTAAGTCAGCGTTAAAAAAATTAGAAGAAAACCCGTTTCAACCCCGTTCTGGTGTGAACATAAAAGCGCTTGAGGGCACTACTCCACAAAAACATAGACTCAGAATTGGTGATTATAGAATCATTTATCTAATTGAGGATAAAAATGTGAAAGTAATCGAAGTGTTTAAACGAAGCAGAGGATACAGGAGATAAAAAAGTGAGGGGGTAACAGGAGCATCTTGAAGCCCTGTCGTTTACGGCATTTTTGCCACTTTCTCCGTTAAATATTTACCCATCCAGAACGATACAGCATTATGCATTTAACAAAGGAAGAAGAAAAAATATTTAATGGTGAAAAAGGTGAGGTTCTTGAAAGGATGTTCAGGCTTCTTGTCAGGCTTGGCGACATCTATGGCGCGGATAAAATGCTCCCTGTTGGCTCAGTCCAGGTCGCGGGTGTTTCGTTTAAATCAATTGGGATGCCAGGGCTGGAGTTTCTTGAGGACTATGCAAAAAAGGGCGCGAAGGTAAAGGTTTTAACATTTCTGAACCCTGCCGGGATGGACCTTGAATCATGGAAGGAAATTGGTTTCCCATCAGATTTTGCTGAAAAACAGATAAGGGTTATGGATGCGTTCAGAGAAATGGGCATTGTTGTAACATCCACATGCACACCCTATCTTGCAGGAAACCTTCCGCGATTTGGTGAGCATATAGCATGGAGTGAGAGCTCTGCTGTTTCATTCTCAAACTCGGTTATTGGGGCAAGAACAAACAGGGAAGGGGGGCCGTCTGCGCTTGCTGCAGCGTTATGCGGTTTAACACCAAACCATGGTTTGCATATTGATGAAAACAGGAAACCAAACATTGTTGTGAACGTTGATGTAGAGTTACAGCATAATGCTGATTTTGGCGCCCTTGGTTCTTTTGTTGGAAAAATTGTTAAAGACAAAATACCCTATTTCACAGGGATAAAAAATGCAAACACAGACCAGTTGAAATCGCTTGGTGCTGCCATGGCTGCATCAGGTGCAGTGGCACTTTACCATGTTGAGAATCTTACGCCTGAAGCACGTTTTATGGATATAAAAGGGCTTGAAAAAATTAAGGTTTGTGAAAAAGAATTAAAGGAAACTTATGCTCAACTGAACACAGGAGAGAATCCTGATATTGTGATTCTTGGCTGCCCACATGCATCCCTGAGGGAAATATCAGAACTTGCAGAGAAGATAAAAGGAAAAAAACTGAAAAAACCATTATGGATATGCACATCAAGGATTATGAAGGAATGCGCGAACAGAATGGGTTACACAGAAATTATTGAAAATGCTGGTGGTAAAATTGTTGCTGACACGTGCATGGTTGTTGCGCCAATAGAGTCAATGGGTTACAAGACAACAGGGGTTAATTCTGGCAAGGCTGCAAACTACCTGCCAGGATTCTGCAAGCAGAATGTTGTTTTCAATAACATTGATGAGCTGATAAAGGTGATAAAATGAAAGGTAGAACA
Source organism: Thermoplasmatales archaeon (assembly GCA_030019485.1). Taxonomy (GTDB): domain Archaea; phylum Thermoplasmatota; class JASEFT01; order JASEFT01; family JAUWIS01; genus JASEEW01. The sequence continues at coordinate 2,103 of JASEEW010000050.1, forward strand.
ATTTACCCTGGAAAGACAGAGGGTGAGGCAATTGTTTCAAAAACACCTATAGGATTCTATGGCGGAATAGATGCATCAACAGGCATTGTCATAGAAAAAGGACATGAGCTTGAAGGCAAATGTATCAAGGACAAAATCCTTGTTTTCCCGAACGGCAAAGGCTCAACAGTTGGCTCATACGTGATTTATGGTCTTAAAAAGAATGGGGTGGCGCCAAAAGCAATAATCAACAGGGAAACAGAAACAATTGTTGCAACAGGTGTTATACTGGCAGGAATCCCATGTGTTGATAAAATAAATATTGATGAGATAAAAAATGGTGATAAAGTGTTTGTTGATGCGGGGAAAGGGGTTGTTGAGGTGAAGGAATGAGGTGGTCCAATGGATGTATGCCCAAAATGTGATGGTAAAAACATCGAGAAAGGAATAATCAGAGGTCAGAAGAATGTGGGGTTTGCAGGCGAGCATAAAAAGGTTCTTGCAGGCGATTCAAAGATAGAGGCGTTTGTCTGCCTGGACTGCGGGCACCTTGAATTATCTGTTGATGCAAAGGATGTTAAGAAAAAAATGAAAAACTGAATTTTTTACATTGGAAGACTTTCTCTTCCTACTCCCATACTCCTGTTCATCCTTCGCCATTCTGGATTATTTTTAAAATATTTTACTTCCTTTTCTACCGCCATTTCATGTGCTTTTTTCCAGTCATATCCAATGAAACGGTAGTAGATTTCAACAAGCTCATGAAACAAAATATATTTTTCAAAATCTTTAAATTTCTCAGATATCCATATCTCATTCTCAGGAATGCCAAGTTTTTTCCCTGCATTTGTATCAATTTTTCTTCCAAGAATATTTACCATATAGCAGGCATTGTATTCCTTTAACAGGGAATGTGGCTTATACCTAATTTTTAATCCAAATTTTGTTAGATATTCATGGATATCTTCAGGTTTTGGTTCTTCAAATTCTTCCATATTCAAGGAATCCTTTTCTTGACTAATATATGTTTTCTCTGCCCATATTTTTATAAGGAAAGGCAAGCCATATCATGTATTCATCCAACCCTGAGTTTGTAATCCATTTTACCCATGCCGAGTTTGGCGCCAGCATTTATATGCATTAAACCGGATTTAGAATGAACCTTTTCAAAAATATCATAGCCTGCTTTTTCAGTAATCAAATCATTTGATGCTTTATCAATGGATACAATGTCATCACCTAAAAGAATGCCTATATCCTCCACTAAAATTTTTCCAGGGTCGGACAGACAGTCACATAACTCTGATATGTTTATTAAATAGTTAACAAAAAACTTTTTCTTTACCCGGGATAGAACAGCATAAGCTGATTCTGAAAGTAGCTCATCAAACAAAACATGCCTTGGTGTGAGAGCCTGTGATTCACATTTTACAATACACTGGTCGCAGCCCCAGCATTTTGAATAATCAAAAACCGGCAGCCCATTTTCCAGTTTAACTGCACCATCTGGGCAGACCTGTTTGCATTGACCGCAGCCTACACATCTTTCAGGGTTGAGTTTGGGTCTGCTGTACGTATGTATTTTTTCTTTTGTTTTTTTATCAACCCCGCCCATACCAAGATTTTTTATTGCACCACCAAAACCGCAGCATGCATGACCTTTCACATGGCTTGCTGCAACCAAACCATCGCATTCAGCTATAACCTTGCTTACACCAACATCTAAATGTTTTGTTTTCACATTTATGGAATCGTCACTTATGACAACAGGGCAGCTAATTATAGTTTCTTCATATCCATGTTCAGCAGCTGTTCGTAAATATTTTTCAGGCGTCGCTCTTTCACCATGATACAAAGTAGGTGTGTCAAATAAAACTGGTTCAGCACCTATTAACTTTAGAGTGGCAATTATTGGCTGAATCAGCTCAGGTTTGAGATAATAAGGATTACCTTTTTCTCCCATATGCAGTTTGACAACAACTCTATCATTAGAGGAAAATATTTTTCTTAGCCCTGCATCAAGATATTTGCTTAATTTCGGCTTAAATTTTTCTTTTAGTAAAGTCACAGTTGGCATTATCTCACCAATATAAAATACTTGACTATTTATATGTTTTTCTGGTCTGAGAGGATTTAAAGTAAACATTTTTATCCCTTAAACCCTTTCTTATTATTGATGATGCTTGTTAAACTCGGCGGTTCTGTTATAACAGACAAAACAAAAAAATATATTTTCAGAGAAAAAACTATGAGAAGACTGGCAGAGGAGATAAGAAAGTCTGGGGAAAAGGTTGTTGTTGTTCACGGTGCTGGCTCTTTTGGGCATATACTCGCAAAAAAATACAGGCTGGATAAAGGTTTCATTCATGAAAGGCAGGTTAAGGGTGTTGCTGTTGTTCAGAGAGATGTAAAGAATTTGAATCTAAAGGTTGTTAATTGCCTGATAGATGCAGGTATGAATCCTGTTTCTATCCCCCCATCATCTGTTGTTGAATGCAGAAATAAAAAGATTGAGAAAATAAATCTTGATGTTTTCAAAAAATATTTTAATCTTGGTTTGACACCTGTGACGTTTGGTGATGTTGCGCTTGACAGGAAACTTGGTTTCTGCATAGTCTCAGGGGATTTGCTCATGCTTGAACTTGCCAGAGTATTTAAACCAGAAAAAGCAGTTTTTGTTGTTGATGTTGACAGTGTTTACATAAATGGGAAAATGGTGGAAAAAGTTGACAGAAAAATTATTCAGAATCTGGAAAGAAAAAAAACAAAAATCCCTGATGTTACAGGTTCAATGCATGAAAAGGTAAAGATTGGATTAGAGATGTCAAAATTTACAAAAATAATGATAATAAACGGGAATGTTAAAGGTAGATTAGGTGATGCGTTAAAAGGTAGAAAGGTTGTTGGGACGGTGGTAGGATGATTCAGGAAAGGAAAAATGAGCATGTGAGAATTTGTTTGGAAAAGAATGTTCAGGCATCAAAAAATTACTGGGAGAATGTTCACTTGATTCACAATGCACTGCCTGAAATAGATAAGGATGAGATAAGCACTTCAACAAAATTTTTTGGAAAAAGATTAGAAGCACCAATTATCATTGCTGGCATGACAGGTGGTTTCCAGGATGCTGAAAAAATTAACGAAAACCTTGCGGAAGCTGCATCAATACTTGGGATAGGTTTTGGTGTCGGCTCTCAGAGGGCAGGGGTTGAAAATAAATCATTAGCAGAAACTTATTCTGCTGTGAAAAAATATGATGTTCCACTTGTTATTGCAAACGTTGGCGTACCACAGCTTGTAAAACAGGGAAATAAAAAACCATTGTCAATCAGGGAAATAAATGATGCAATAGGGATGGTTGATGCTGACTGCCTTGCTGTTCATCTGAATTTTCTGCAGGAAGTTGTGCAAGGGAATGGGGATGTGAATGCAAAAGGATGCCTGAATGCAGTAAGAGAGATTGTGAGCAAGCTGGGTAAGCCTATGATTCTAAAGGAGACAGGTGCAGGCATATCATTTGAACTTGCTAGGAAAATAAAAAAATTGAACACAGGGGTTGATGTTGGCGGTCTTGGCGGGACAAGTTTCGCAGGAGTTGAATATTACAGGGCAAAAAATGAAATGCAGAAGAGAATTGGAAAAACATTCTGGGACTGGGGAATCCCAACACCCACATCAATATTAAACTGCAAAAAGGCAGGGATAAAAAACATTGTTGCAACAGGCGGCATAAGAACAGGACTGGATGGGGCAAAGGCATTAGCGCTTGGTGCAGACTGTTTTGGAATAGCATATCCGTTGCTGAAACCCGCAACTAAAAATGCAAATGCTGTTGTTGATGAATTAAAAATGTTTATTGAGGAACTGAGAAGTACGATGTTTCTTGTCGGCGCAAAAAATATTAAAGAATTAAAGGGGGAAACAGTTATTTTAGATTCTTTAGTTTTGTTGGAGTAAATCATGAGTGCTTATGAAAGAGAGCTTAAAGGGATTCTGCAAGGAAACAAAAAGGTTTTGGAGAGTATAGCAAAATCCTGTGATGAAAATGTAAAAAAAATATTTTTTCAAATATGTGAAAAGCCATTTATTGTTATAAGGGCTGCTGGCTCGTTTGGCATAGACCTAGTTGCTGTGCGTGAGGATTTTTCTTTTCCCATAGAGGTAAAAGCATCTGTAGAATCTATTTTTCATTTCAGCGATGATCCCAGGCTTACCCAGCAGGTTGAGGTATTAAGAAAAGATTGCTCAAATGCTGGTGTGATACCAGTATATGCTTTCAGACTGAAAAGAGTAAGAGGCGACCCCTGGAGAATTTTTACATTGAATGTTGATAACATCAAAGGTAGAATAAAACTTTTTTATGAAAGGCTCCCAAAACTTGAAAAAACAGCATCCGGGAACTATGTGATGAGATGGGAACATGGGATGCCATTACACCTATTCATTGAGTATTTGTGCTGAAACTATGCCTTTGTTTCTGTTATTTCTTTCTCAATTTTCTCAAGCCATCCTTTTGCCCCTATTTTTTCAGATAACTCTTTACCTTTCATCAGGTAACTGAGCATTTCCTTTTTATCACCTTTATCCTTGTACAGCAATGCAAAATTATAGTATATTTCTGCAAGGTCAAAAGGCATATTTAGGTTCTCAAGTATTTTTATGCAATCATGGTAGTATTCAATGGCTTTATCCCAGTCTTTTTTAAACCTGTATATTAACCCATAGTTATGATATGATGCAGCAATCATGTATTTTTCATCAAGTTTTGTGAAAATCTTTAATGCTCTGTCGCAAAATTCCTTTGCCAAATCCAACTCCCCTTTTTTTGCGTAGCATTCACTGCTGTTGCTCAGTCCAAATCCCATCAGTCTGACATAACCTGTTTTTTCCGCCATCTCTATCTGCTTCTTGTAGTACCAGATTGCTTCATCATATTTTCCTTCGCCCCTGTAAATCTCACCAATGTTGTTGTATGCTGCCGCCATTGTGTGAAAATCCCCATGCCTTCCTGATATGTCTATGCTTTTCTGTAAATATTCTATGCCCTTTTCTTTCTCTCCCTTCTCAGAATACACGGTACCAATCCTCAGGTTTGCATAGGCAACCATTAAGGGATTATTTATCTTTTTACCACATTCCATGGTTTTGTTGAAATAACCAAGTGATTTATCAAACTCTGCTTTCCTCCAGTGCACATAACCTATGTTTTTATACGCTTCACCCATACCTTTAACGTCATTGTTTTTTTCCGCTATTTTTAATCCTTTCTCAAAGTTTTTTATTGCCTCATCCCATCTATTTCTTTCAGATTTTATTTCACCAATCTTTATGTATGAGCTTGCCTCTTGTTTTTCATTGTTTATCTCCCTGCTTATTTTTGCAGCATTCTCATATTGTTGCAGTGCTGTGTCCCATTCACCAGTAACCCTGTAGATATCACCAAGGTCTAAAAGAATATCTACCCTTTTTCCTTTGTTTTCCATAGTAGATTCAAGTTTTTCTAAACTACCAAGCGCTATTTTATAATATTTCACAGCCTCATCAGGTGCAAAAGCATTTTTTGCTTTTTCTCCAGCCGTTAAAGAGTAATAAAGTGTTTTCTTATATTCATTTGTGTTTGCAAAATGCATAACCAGATCATAAAGAACTTCGTTGATATTGTCCTTGTAGAGCCTTTCAAGGGTTTCAGCTGTTTTCTTATGAAGCAGCCCTCTTTCATTCTTGCTCAGTCTGTGATATGCCACATCCTGCATCATAGCATGGATGAACATGTAAACCCCATGCTTTGTTTCATATTTGGATATTATCCGCATATTTGCAAGATTATTTAACAATTCCACAAGTTTCTTCTTATCTGTATCTGTTACATTCTCCAGAATATCCTGCTGGAATCTATAACCGATTGCTGACGCTGCTTCCAAGATTTTCCTGCTGTTTTCATCCAGTTTATCAAGGGTTTTGTTAAAAACATCCTTAATTGTACCCGGTGTTTTCAGAAGGGAAAAGTCTTTTACAACCCATTCATCATTTTCTACATAGGCAATTCTGCTCCCTATTATAGATCTAACCATCTCCTCGACAAAGAGGGGATTCCCATCTGTTTTTTCATAAACAAAATCAATTAACCTGGATGGAACATCATCCCTGCTTGTTACAGATTTTACCATTTTGAAAACATTATTTTTGTTTAGTCTTTTTATATCAACAGGAATAAACATTTTATCTTTTTCCATGAGTTGAATGATTCCAGAATGCTTTTCCATTCCGGGGAGATTCAGCGTTTCAGGAGAATATGCACAGCACAGCATTATCCTGGAGTCGCCCATACCTCTCGCCATGTAATGTAAGAGGAACAACGAGGATTCATCTGCCCATTGCAGATTATCTAAAAAGATTACTATTGGTTTTCCACCAGAAATTCTAAGTATGAGGTTGTAAATGTTTTCAAAAATTCGTTCTTTCTCATCCCTAAGACTTGCAGATATTTCTTCTTTCTTTGTTATCCCAAACGCTTGAGAGAAAGCACTCATTACAGGCACCATTTTCAAAATGCTCAATGGTGTTTCCTCAATGATTTTTCTAATGTTTTCTCCGGATGCACCTGTTTGAAAGTAATTGGTTAAGGCATCAACAAACGGGGAGTAGGGTTTTATGCTTCCGTACTGCAGGCATTCACTTTTCAAAAAAAGCATCCCTTTTGACAAAACATATCTCTCGAATTCACCAGCAAGACGCGTCTTGCCAACGCCTGCCTCCCCCCTCAGAAAAACTGCCGTTCCTTTTTCGTTAATGACCTTTTCCATATTTTTTTTCAGTTCTTCTAATTCTTCATCCCTGTTTACAAACACTGACTGGTTTTTTAACTGAAACATTTTTCTCACCCTATTTTATATCTATTGTTTCCTCCCTGCCAGGACCCAGTGAAACAATGCCTACTGGAACCTTTGAGGAAAATGAAATAAAATCAAGATACTTTTTCATGTTATCCGGCAATGCATTGTATCCCTTTTTTACAGTCTCTTTCCAGTTTTTTTCTTCCCATCCATTAAACTCCTCACAAACAGGTACACATTTTTCAAGGATTCCTGGATTCGCAGGAAAATCATCTATTATCCTATCACCATAGTGGTATGCTTTGCATATTTTCAGTTTTTTAATTCCGCTCAGAACATCTATTTTTGTTACAGCAAGAGAGGTGAAACCATTGAGCCTGCACGCATAATTCACAACAACCATGTCAAGCCATCCGCATCTTCTTGGCCTTCCTGTTGTAGTACCATATTCACCACCTCTATCCCTGATGTATTTGCCAGTTTCATCCTTTAACTCTGTTGGCAGAGGCCCTTCCCCAACCCTTGTCGTATATGCTTTCACAACACCAACAATATTTTTTATTTTCAAAGGGGATATTCCTGAGCCTGTGCATCCACCGCCAGCAGTTGTGCTTGATGATGTTGTGTATGGATATGTTCCATGGTCTATGTCAAGCTGTGTGCCCTGCGCGCCCTCAAGCAAAACATTTTTTTTATCGTCAAAAGCCTGAGCAATGATTAATGAGGTATCAGCAACATATTTTTTTAATTTTTTTCCATATTCCAAATATTCCTTCAGTATTTCATCATTTGACAGTACCGTGTCTTCTCCAAAAGCCTGAAATATTTTTTGTTTTATCGGAATAATATTTTTTAATTTTTCTTTTAGTATTTTTTCATCGGTTAAATCTATCATCCTGACGCCGTATCTTGAAATCTTATCAGAATAGCACGGCCCTATGCCTCTTTTTGTTGTACCGATTTTCTTACCCCGGAGTTTTTCCTCTGCAACATCCATCATTTTATGATAAGGCATTACCACATTCGCCCTTTCACTAATGAATAAATTAGGTGAAATACCTTTTTTTCCCAGATTTTCAATTTCATCAATCAAAACCTTTGGATCAACAACAACACCGTTACCTATGATAGATTTTTTTTCAGGATGCAAAACACCTGAGGGAAGCAGATGAAACTTGAATTTTTCATCCTTAACAACAATGGTATGACCTGCATTTGTCCCACCCTGAAATCTCACTATTAAATCAGCCTTCTCTGCAAAGTAATCTGTGATTTTTCCTTTTCCTTCATCACCCCATTGGGAGCCAAGAATCATTGTTCCATGCATATTTAGGAAATAGGTGTATCAGGTTAAAGTTATTTCGATTTGCCAGATTATACGCGCACAGCCCTATTCCAGAATTTAACCGTTAATCTGACATTATCCCATTTCTGTGTCGGTAAATTTATAATATAGGATAGCATTTCATAGTTGATGTTGAAAAAGACATGGGTGATAATCATTGTGGTTGTCATAATAGCATCATCAGTTGCAGCATACTGGTACACCCAGGAAAAGGAAGAAAAAGGAAAAGCGACAATGAAAGTTGAGGCAGGAGACCTTGTTGAGGTTAATTACACTGGAAGATTTGTTAATGGAACAGTTTTTGACACAAACATAGAGTCTGTGGCAAATGATGAAAATATCTCAAAGTCATATTCATTTAAACCAAAAAGCACTTATTCTACCCTTAAATTTACTGTTGGCAGTGGCCAGAGGATAAAAGGTTTTGATGAAGGCGTGCTGAACATGACTGTTGCTGAAACAAGAATCATAAATGTCACCGCTGAAGACGGGTATGGTATTCCTCATAATGATTTGTTTATAAATATAAGCAGGAATCAGTCTGTTCCACTATTTGAAACATTAACAAAAGAAGAATATGATGCTCATTACTCTGAAAACATTGCTATAGGAATGGCAATGACACATTATTTCTGGAAATGGAATGTAAGTATTCTTGATATTAACCACTATGATGATGGTGCGGTAAGGAATATAACAATGTGGAACAAGCCCGATGTTAATTCAACAATAAATGTTTTTGGATGGAATTCCACGATAATAGAGATAGATAGCAGTTACCATGGTGGTGAAGGAAGAATCCTGATTCAGCACAGCCCAGCAGGAAACATAACAGTAAACAGGGAG
>JASEEW010000051.1 GCA_030019485.1 Thermoplasmatales archaeon
AATTCGCTCCCCCAGTTTTTTTTTGAGCAGTTGGGTGAGTAATGATGTCCACCGCTTTACAAACTAAAAATAAAAAAGAAAAAGAGAAAAAGAGATTTTTTGATGTTAATCCTTCTTATAGGACTACTACATCACCGCTGCCGTCTTCCTCACCAATGGCCAATGTTGTGACCTGATATCCTTGGAAGGCTGCATGGTAGTTTGCGTTTGCATATGCTTGATCAGCTGGCATTTTTTATTCCTCCTTTTAGTTTGCTCACCCTGTTCATCCGCAGCAAACCCAGAGGTTTGCGGGGATAATGAGGAAACATCTGTTTCCTCTGTTCATCGGCGGCGAGTAATGATGCCCCTCACATCTTTACCTTAATTCCAAAACCCAAATACATCTCACCATATATATAGTTTTTTATCATATTTTTATTTTTATACTATTATGTGCAAAATAAATATAATTTTTTGTCATTTTAGCAAAATATTTATGCTATTAAATCATTACAGGATTGATGAATCATTTATCTGAAAATGAGAAAACGGTGTTGTATAATCTGGTAAAACACCCTTTGTTTAACAACAGAGAAATTTCTGAAAAAACCGGTCTTAAACTTTCAACTGTTACTGCATGCAGAAGAAGGCTTAAAGAAAAAGAATATTTCTCTACTGTAAGGGCTCCGATTGCCAGTAGTATAGGCTGTGAAATAATGAGTGTCGCATTTGCCCAGTTCATATCCACCCTTTCACTGGATGAAAGATTGAAACTTGGCGCAAAACTTGATATAGAACATCCTGATGTTTTCTGGATGATGTCTGAGCCTTCTCAGGGAATGACAATTCAGTTCTCAAAAAATTATTCTGATGCAAAAGAAAGAATAAAAAAGATTGAAGAAATATATGCTGAACACAAATATCTCGGCGACCAAGGCATAACGCTACTACCATTCTCACTTAAATTAGCAAACATTATTAATTTTTTTGATTACAAGTTTCTTCTCAAAAATCTGTTTAACATGAAAGATGAAAAAATGGTTTCAGGGTTTAAAGGTAAGGATATAAAGTTAAGTGAGAGTGAAAAAAAGGTTTATCATGTTTTGATAAAATATCCTGAACTTTCTGACAAGGATATAGCTGATAAAATAGGGGCTTCTAGGTTTACTGTTTCCAGGATGAGGGAAAAATTTGAAGGGAAAATCATGTCTACAGTGAACATACCTGATATGAAAAAACTTGGTATAAAGGTTGTTGCCTTGATTCATATGAGATTTAATCTAACAACACCTCTGAAGACAAGGAAAGAGATTGCAGATAACCTGCTTGAGCAGGGAGCAACATTTCTATTATTAGAGCATGTGAACTGTTTGGCTATTATTCCTTTTGAGAATTTTGACGGTTACAGAGCATGGATGAATAGTTTTTCAGAAAAATACAGGGGATATGACATCATGGTTGAGGAGCCTAAAATTCTGCTTTTCTCTGTTTCTGAATCAATATTTTCAAAAAAACATATTTATGCGCCACTGGTGAAAAAGGCGTTAAACATCCAATAGTAGTTAGCAGTTAGTAGCTAGTGGATAGGGGTTTCCTGGCCCCTAACTCCTGACCCCTAATCCCTAATCTACATCCATCTTGCAAGCGTCCCCTCTTTTTCAGCCTTTCTTATTCCTGCATTAAACATGAACATTCCAAGTGGTAGGAGTATTATTGAGAAAACAATTAGATAAATGATTGTGAGTTGTATGCTGGGACTTGATATGCTTTCGTTGTTCAATAAAATTCTTCTTATGGCATCTATTGCGTATGTCTGAGGAAGAATTTTTGATATGAGTTGGACTGGTGCTGGCAGATACTTTGGTGGGAAATAAACGCCTGCGACAAGACCAGAAAGTGTTGCAACACCCCATCCTATTGGCTCAATATCCCCTTTTGCGTTTGCGAGCATGAACATGGATGCGGAAATCAGGCCTATGCCTGAGAGGCTTATAATCAGCAGAATAAGTATTGGTATTACTATCCATGCTGTTGCAGGAAATGTGAATTTTGCGCCGAAAACGAAAATCCCGATAACGAAGTAAAAGGCTACATTCATTGTTGCATAGAGGTATGTCCAGGTCATCACAGAAGAGAAGAATGTTTTCAGCCTCATTGGTGATGTGAGTATTATTTCAAGCCAGTTTGACCAGTACATGTTATGCATTGTTCCCAGGTATGTGTTGAGTGTTGTCTGCATGTACTGATTGATTGCCAGGCCTATTAACACGAATGTGAAGTAGTTTCCATACTCTGGAATCTCCCCCACAAAAACATTGATGAAATAGAATATTGCTATTGTGACAAACATGGCAATAAATGAGAAAACAAAGCTTATTTTGAACCTGAACCATAGACGCGCCCTTCTGCCCAGGTAAACCCACATTACACCGAGTTTTTCCATGAATGATAAAGCATGTTTCATTTCATCACCATTGTTTTTTCTTTTTCTGTTATGAGCTGAAGGAAAACATCGTTTAATGATGATTCCTTCATATCAACACCAGTGATGTTTGTATATTTTCTGCATGTGTCAATCAGGGTTGGCATGTTTCTTTTGATGTTCCCATAAATTTTCAGAATGTTTTTTTCCTCAACAATTTTTTCAACAAAACCAAATGATGAAATCCCCCTGATAAGCCCGGGTGTGATTTTCTCTAATTCAACTGTTAAAATCTCTTTTCCTATTCTTTCTTTTATTGCTTTTGTTTCATCCAGTGCTAAAATGTTTCCCCTGTTAAGTATTGCTATTTTGTCGCAGAGCATTTCTGCCTCCCATAAATTATGTGTTGCAAGAACAACTGTTTTCCCATTCTTTTTCATTTCTTTTATAAATTTTCTTATGAACTCTGCTGAGTAGGGGTCAATGTTTGATGTTGGCTCGTCCAGAAGGTATACTGGTCTGTCTGATAGAAGGCAGCGTGCAAGATTCATCTTCTGCCTAAGACCGGCGGAAAGATTCTCAGGAAAATCATCCTTTTTCTCATGCAGCCCAACAATTTTCAAAACCTCTTCAATTCTTTCCTTTACCTCGCCAAGTCTTAGTCCTTCTGCAACACCCCAGAATTTTAGGTTATTGTATATTGATAGTTTGTAATCAAAGATAATCCATCCCCCACTCATCAAAATGTTAACGCTTGTCCTTATCTTCTCCCTGTCTTTAATAAGGTCATAGTTGTTGATTGCTGCCTTCCCTTCTTCTGGTAAAAGCAGTCCTGCAAGGATTTTAATCAGGGTTGTTTTTCCAGCACCATTTGGTCCAAGTATCCCAAATATCTCACCTTTTTTCACAGAAAAACTTACTTTGTTTAATGCTGTCAGATAATCCTGTTTTTCTATTTTAAGGAGTTGTTTCAGGTTTTTTTTCCAGTTAAAGCCTTTTTCCCTGACCCTGTATTTTTTTGTGATATTCTCTATTTCAATAGGATTCATCCAATGTTATAAGCCTTGAAACCTAAAAAATGTTTTTATTGCAGGATTTTAGCAAATTCTTTAAACAACCCAGCCCATTAATGGTTTATGGAACCGATACTGCCAATGATACTAATCATTTTCTCGGCTTTGTTTTTTGGCTCCCAGTTTGTTCCAAAAAAATTCTGCAGGTCTTTTGATGACCTCGGCTACAATCTTTCAATGGTTTTTGGCATACTGCTGAATGCAATGATATGGTTTGCGGTAATATCCTTCCAGGAAAAAATGTGCTTTCCTTTTACTCCAACTATTCTCAGTTTTTTTGCAGGGATTGTGTGGGTTTTCGGGAACATACTGCTCATTTCCGCTGTCTCAAGAATCGGTATGGCAAGGTCATTCACAATCATCAATCTTGTGTCCATAATATCTTTTGCTGGGGCAGTATTGTTTCTTGGTGAAATGAGGGTTGCAATAAATCTAATACTCACAGCCTTCGCAGGTGTTGTCATCATAATGAGTGGATGCATATTAATTACACTGACAACATCAAAAAAAGAAAAACTGAAATCAAAAACAGGATTAGTTTATGCATTTCTTTCCTCACTTTTCTTCGGCTCCTTCAACATAATAGTCATGTACTCAATCAATGTTCAGCATCTGCATGTGAATACAGCAGCATTGTTCCTTGCATTAGGCGGAATGCTAGGAGCAGTTATTATTTTGCTGAAAAAAGGAAGAATAAAATACTGGTTCAATACCAGGAAAAAATGGCACGGGCTGGGCGTTTCCGGAGGCGTCCTATGGGGCATGGGAAATGTGCTCAGTCTTTACGCAATGCAGAAAATTGGTGTCTCAATATCCGTTCCAATGCTACAGGGTATAATGACTATTGTATCTGCGTTATGGGGCATAGTTATTTTCAAAGAGTTGGAAGACGTAACAGCAAATAGAAGGAAAAAGGCGCTGACAATGTTCATAGCAGGGATGATTCTAACGATTGCTGGGGTTTGGGTGATAAATCAGATCTGATTAATCTTTAGCAACCACTCCCATAACGGCTTGTAAATTATTTTCTTGTTACCTATTTTTTCCTCTTTCTCATAATCCTCTGTTATAACCAATCCCTTTTTCAGTTTAAATTTTTTCATGGCTTTTAACAAAGATTTAACCTCTCTTTTCTTTGTTTCCTCATTGCTTATGTCCCAGCAAACCTGAATTAATTGTTTTACTTTCTTTCCTCCTTTTAATAAAAAATCAACCTCTCTCTGTGAAGAATCCTTCCAGTAATAAATATCCTTGTCGCCTTTTTTTAATTCGGTAAAAACAATATTTTCTGCTATTCTTCCCAAATCCGTAGAAAAAGTAAATCCCACTGCACTTCTTAACCCGGGATCAATGCAATAAACCTTTTTAGGGTTGAGAATCTGTTCTTTTACTGAATATGAAAATTTCTTCACAAAAAACAGTAGATAGGTATTTGAGAGATAATAAGAAAATCTTTCTACAGTATCAAGACTTAAATTCAATACCTTTTTTATTTTATTAAATGATTGTAAGGAAGAAACATTTGAGAGATAGTATTTCGCTAATTCCTCTAACTTTTCTGTTTCCTTTACTTTATATCTCCTTACAACATCCTTTATTATTATGTCCATAAAGTAGGTATTCAATACCATCATTTTGTCTTGTTCCCTTTGAAGCAAGTTAACCTTGGGAAAACCGCCCCATTTAATGTATTTTGAAAGAAATCTTTTTATTTTATGCCTGTTTGCAACCATATCCACCCTGTTTTTAATGTGAATTCCTCTAAATTCCAAGGATTCGGAAAAAGAAAGGGGATAAATCTTTGCGTCCACATGCCTCCCCGCCAATACTGTGGCATATTCGGAACTGAGCAACTTTGAACTTGAACCTGTTATAAAAACGTGAACTTTTTTATTTTCATGGAGGTATCTAGCAAACTTTTCCCATCCAGCAACAGTCTGAACTTCATCAAGTACAACATATTGTTCTGGATTGGGAGCCAGTTCGGTTAAATATATGTCATATATCTTGTTCATAAGATCCAAATCAAGATTTTTAAATCTTGGGTCCTCAAAGTTAATGAAAAGAATGTCCTTTTTATCGACATTACTTTTTATCATAGACTTACAAAACTGCAAAAGCAAGGTTGATTTCCCACTTCTTCTCACGCCGCTAATAACAACTATTTCATTTATTTTTGATAGTTCTTTCAATCTGTTCAGATAGATTTCTCTTTTAATTCCTGTATCCAATTCCCTCCCCCAGAAATTCCAGTCTGTTAAAATCTCCAAGATTTCACGCTTTTCCATAATTTACTGTATTGATAGCATTATATTTAAACCTTCTTATGCATCGGTAGGTTTAGGCAAAAACTTACCGATGGAGTGTATAACTTTTTCCTGCTCATTTCTCTAACCCTGACTACTAACTACTAAACTTTATTTCCCTGCTACCCAATACACCATTTCCATGAAACCCAACATCATCCAGTTCCTCACATACTCTGCAACATCATCATCAATGATTTTCATACCCCTGTTTGCAGAAGAATTTGGTGCATCTGATTTTGAGATTGGCATTATAGGAGGTGTTTACGGTTTCACGATGTTTTTTTCATCCTATGTTTTTGGAAGGATGTCTGATGTTTACGGCAGGAAAATGTTTTTGCTCATCGGTTTATTCGCATGCGCTGTTTCATTTCCTCTGCAGGCACTGGCATTTTCACCCCTTGCCCTGTGCATGGCAAGAGGATTTGTTGGCTTCTCACTCGGCATTTACCCTGCCGCGCTTGTCACCTATGTTTATGAGTCCAAGAGAAGGCTTGGGAGGTTTACAGGCTTTGGCTCACTTGGATGGGCGGTCGGGAACTTTGCCGCAGGCATAATTGCTGTTTACTGGGAAATATTTATGCTGGGCTCAGTGTTTTTCACAGCAGCATTCCTGATAGCATTAAAAATGGATGTACCAAAAACCAGATTAAAGGTTTCTTTCTTCCCTGCAAATGTTATAAAAAAGAATTTTTCGGTTTATCTCTCATTTTTCCTGCGCCACACAGGGGCGCAGGCAGTATGGATTATTTTTCCACTGTATATACTCTCACTTGGTGCATCAAAATTCTGGGTCGGCGCACTTTACTTTATCAACACGTTCACACAGTTTCTTGTTATGCAGAAAATTGACAGGTTCAAAAGCCACGACCTTGTTGTAACAGGACTAGTCCTTTCTGCTTTCACGTTTCTTTCATTCACGCTTGCCCCAAATTTCTACTGGCTTATACCCACACAAATCCTGCTTGGTTTCTCATGGTCATGCATTTATGTTGGCTCATTGAAGTTTGTTATGGAAAAAAATATAGAAAAAGCAACATCATCAGGTCTTCTTAACTCAACAACGTCGCTTTCTGCAATCATAGGGCCAATAACGGGTGGAGCATTATCCCTGTGTTATGGTTACAAATCAACAATGTATTTCGCATCTGTTTTAACAGTTGCTGGCTTAATGGTTTTTTATTTTCTTTCCATTTTAGGAAAACGCTTTCAGCGTTTTCCGTAATAGCACGATTGTCAGAACATCCTCATCCATTAAAACATGATTAAGCCCGACCATCTGACCTGGGTATAGGGCGCTTTTTCCCCAGACATACGCGTATCTGAATTTTTTCCTGAAATCCCTGTGAATGCTGTCACATATCATTCCAACAGTAGAATCTTTCTTGACAACCATTGGCTCGTTGTAGTCTGTTTTGCCATCATGCCTCATATATATTCTAATGAAATCCAGTTTTTTAAATATTTTTTCTTTGAGCAAATCAAGGTTAATATTTTTGTCAGCAGATACAGGGATGGTTTCCCAGCTGCTTAATTTTTCAGAACATTCTCTGACAGTAATATTATCTGCTAAATCAATTTTGTTCAAAACAACAAAACCAGGCATGTAAGCCCTGTTTTTTGACAGGAAATCAATCAGCCTGTCCTCATCCAAGTTTTCTCTGAGCACGATGTTCGCGCTGATGTAACCATATTCGTTCAAAACATTTTTTATCATTTCTTCATCAATTTTTGTCAGTTTCACTGTAGAGTTAACATTGATTCCACCGCTTTCCTTTCTTCTGAGCACAATATCAGGTGGTTTAGAATTCAGTCTTATGCCAGCATCACAAAGTTCTCTGAGCAGAACATTTAACTGCTCTGGATGGAAAACATCAACGAGCATAACAATTAAATCAACGGTTCTTATGACAGATATTATCTCCCTGCCCCTGCCCCTGCCTTTTGATGCATCCTTTATCAGCCCTGGCATATCAAGAACCTGCATTTTCGCGCCCTTGTACTTCATAACACCTGGGACAATATCAATTGTCGTAAAATCGTATTCACCAATCTGGGAATGCGCATCCGTGATTTTATTCAGCAATGTGCTTTTTCCAACAGATGGAAAACCAATTAAGCCTACTGTTGCGTTCCCTGATTTTTTTATTGCAAAGGATTTTCCTTTTCCACCAGATTTTTTTTCACCCTGCTCTTTCAGTCTTGCGAGTTTAGCCTTCAATTTTCCAATATGATGCTGCGTCGCCTTGTTGTATTTCGTGTTTTTAATCTCATCCTCAATTAAGGTTATTTGCTCTTCAATGTCCATCAGTCATACATAGGTTAACAGGTTAAAAAATGCATGCAAAAGCCTTATCTTCATCAAAACTGTTTACGTGCCTAATACCTATGAAGCTTGCGTCCCTTTTCTCAGGCGGCAAAGACTCAACCTATGCGCTGTACATGTCACAGCAAAGCGGGCATGATGTCAAATACCTTGTCTCAATTTTTTCTGAAAACAAATACTCATACATGTATCATACGCTGAACATATTCCTGGTTGACATGCTGAGCGAGGCGCTCAACATTCCATTAATCAAAAAAACAACAAAGGGTGAAAAAGAAAAAGAATTAGGGGGTTTGAAGGATGTGCTAAAGGGCCTTGATATTGACGGCGTTGTCTCAGGCGCAATCGCATCCACCTATCAGAAAACAAGGATTGACAGAATATGCTGTCAGCTGGGAATAAAATCTTTCGCGCCTCTCTGGGGAAAAAATCAAACCGAACTGATTAACGAAATTGTGAGAAGCATGTTTGAGGTTATCATTACAGGTGTTTCGGCATACGGTCTGGATGAAACATGGCTTGGCAGAAAAATAGATGAGAAATGTGTTAAAGATTTGATAGGGCTGAATGAAAAATACAGAATCAATGTTTCTGGTGAGGGGGGCGAGTATGAGACGCTTGTGCTTGATGCACCAAATTTCAGGAAAAGGCTTGTTGTTGAGGATTATGAGAAAATACTGGAGAAAGGTGCTGGGACAATGAGTATAAAAACTGCCAGTCTAAAGGAGAAATGAAAAATAGGTTGGAATCAGGGATTCCTCCCATTTTTTATATAATAAAAAATCTAATGCAATGAAAAATTAGAGATACATTGAACTGTTTTTAGCCCTTGCATCCAGATTTGAACTGAAATCCATTTCTTCTTCCATTACCATCCCAACAAGCATGCTCACAACATCTTTTAACTCCCTGATTTCCTTTCTCAGATCAGATATCTCTCTAACTAACTCTTTGTTGCTTACCATAATAAAGGTAAAGGGGTTCAGTGCTTTTAGTCTTTGCCCCTCAGATACCCAATCAGACCTGGCGTGACGATGACCTTATTATCAATAACAGGGTAAGCGTACGGCAGGACAACAGAATACTCGTCATCAAATTTTATCTCAAGTTGATCTGTTAACTCAATATTTTCAATTTTTTCCCCGAGATATATCATTTTTGCAACAAATGCTGCAATGTCTATAGGCATCTGCTTTTTTCCAAGATTTCTTGGGAGAATTGTTTTTTTATCCGATTTATCAGTTATATGTTTCTTTGTTCTCCCCTTTGGCTTGTCATACCCCAGTATTCCGCCGACAACAATTCCATCAACATTGCTGAAATCAGATGTGATTAATTCCTTTTTGGCAGCAGGGTCAAGGACTATTAATTTTTTATTCATTTCAGTCACACTTTCATGATTAACCTCTGCAAATTCTGACAGAAAAGACTCCATGTTTTTATCTTTCACATTTGTAAATAGAAGGTTTTCCCATATCAAAGCGCAGTGCCTGTACTCAAGTATAACCCATTCAGAATATTTTTCCAGATTTTCAACAATGAGCCTCATTTTCTCACCCTGGTAATTTTCCTAAGTTTTTTTAAAGCATCAATTTTCTCCTTTTTACCAATTTCAGCTAGCTCTAGAGCTTCTTAACCCTTTTCTCTGAGACAGTTTAATATTGGCTCTAGCATAAATTTCACGCATTCCTTTTTTAAAATAATTATTTATTCCGATTTTAAATTGCTTTGTTATATCGCGCCAAGTAGGATAATACCCTTTTTTTACTTCTTTTTGTATAAAATTAATTACTTCTCGCTTCATTTTTTCTTTCTCTTCTGGAAGTTTTGTAGCAAATTTTCTATTATATTCTTGATTTAATAGCTGGTATATTTCTCTTATGCCTCCTGGAAAAAACAGCTTAGGTAAACAATGAAATTTTCTTTGAATTTCTTTATATGTGGGTTGGTGACCTTTTATAAACTCTTTTTTACAAAAATCGAGTAGACGTTGTCGGATTAATGATTTATCTATACTTCCACCCATGCGAGCATGAGCTAAGAAAAGGGCGTCTATACCGATTTTTTTGTATATCTCTTTCATACTAGAGAAAAATGTTCGAGTATTTACCCTAAACTTTTTATCTATCTCTCGTCTAGAAACATATTCTCCATTTATTATTTTTTCTTTAACATACTTGAGAATTCTATTTTGTACTTTTTTTACGGTTTTTTTCTTTTCAACAGAAACATAAGTATTTCTGATCCAATCCAAACTTTTTAATTCTCCTAATAATCTGTATTTTATAAGTAGAGTTTTTATGTCTTTACCCAATAAAATCCTAATATTCTGTGGGATATTTTTCCCTAAATTTCGGTTTGTGCTTGTAACGAGATAACCATATGGGCTATTTAATTCAGCTATATATTTTTTAAGTTGTGAAATTTCATTCGTGAAATAAGGTTTGTATTTTATCACTTTACCAACCTTTCCATATTTATGATATGCCTTTATTTCTACAGGTATTAGTTTGTCTTTTGCATTGCTTAGAATAAAGTCAGCTCCGTGGTGCGTTGTATGAATAGAAATACGTACTATTTTATAACCAAGCTTTGGAAATAATTTTAGACAAATATTTGTCAGCCTTTTTTCTTTTTCATATTTTAGAAATGGGTTTTGGTCTCGTTTATACTTTACTTCAGCAAGTTGATATACGTCTCTTATACCAGACAGTTTTGGACCTCTTATATTCATATGAAATTTCTCTTCAAGCTCAGAACGAGTGGGGAATCTACCTTCTTGAGCTTCGGATTTTACAAATTCCACCATTACGTTTATTTTGCTTCCAGTAGAAATAATGGGGTTCATACTGTAATATAAAATCAGTATCCATATATAAAATTTGTGTTTGTAATTTATGAAACTTAACTTCGCCAGCATTATATTTTCTTATTCCTTCTCTCTCCACGAAAAATTATGGAAAATAATTTCATTTGTAATGCCTATATAGACA
>JASEEW010000052.1 GCA_030019485.1 Thermoplasmatales archaeon
ACCCAGTCGTTTTTGTACTTCTGAAACGAACTTATCTAAAGCTATCTTTTTATTCATAGCAATAACTGCTGCTGGCTTCGCCTTCGGCTCAGCCGCTTGTCCTTTTTCAGATACCTTTTCCTTTTTTCCCAGTTTATCACCTTCACATTCCTTTACATTCCCTCTTTTTCTGCTATTTTCTTTCCAAATTTAGGTATGGCTCCAAGTGGTCCTGCGATTTTGTTTATCTCAGCCCAACTGCCTTTCACCATCTTAAGCTTCTTTGTTGCCATGAGAATCATGCCGTATGCTTTGCCAGTCATAAGCTTTGTAAAATCCTCTTTGGAAATCTCGAACACGAAGTCAGGATTGTCCGGCTTTTCCTTCAAAAGTTTGAGTTCGCCATTGTTGATGGAAAGTGTAAGGTATGTGTCATCACCGTTCTTCAATGCCATAACTATGGAGCACGAGGTGTCTTTCATCTTCTCCCTGAGCTTTTCATCTCCTGCTGCCATTTCTACTGCTTTCTCAGTAAGTTCAATTATATCCAAGGAAAATCACCTCTGCCCCCCCCCAAAAGAAACAAAAAATGCTAAAATAATCAGGCACAACAACGATTGTGTCAAAAAAATATGTTTTCTTATTTTTTCCAACTGCTTGCCTGCTTGCTTGCTTTTTGGAGTTTTTCTAAAAATGGGGTTCAAGCAACTGGTTTCCATCATCATCATAAACTTAAATAGAATGAGGATATATTAATGTTATTATCCCCTGCTGGCTATGAACATGGATAGTTTCGTCTGCACCAATTTATTATTATTTGTCAGTCTAACAATCCTCTCTTTAAAAATGGTGAAGCACTCATTCATCCTCAGACCAATTTTCATCCACCTTATACCAAGCATTTTCTGCTAAGAGGTGAACACTTGGTGAACACTTTGTGAATACCTTTAACATAAAAGTGAATACTTTGTGAACACTTTTAAAAACGGTTTATCGTATATAAGGGTGAATACTATGAATACTTTATGCCATTTTTTAATGTTTTTGGCGTTTGATTACCACAAAATCTAAAAATAATCAAAATAATTTAATACAATGATAAGCCATATCCTGTTGTTCATTCATGCAAACAAGGTAACTTTGATCCATAGGAATGATGCCCAAAAAATGGGAAAATAAAGGCGTAACCCCTATTTCGAGTGGAGTAGGTTGTATATAAAGTTAACGATTTGAGGGTGTGGACTTGAACCCAAAACGGTCTAAATCTCCTCGGGCCCATCTTGCGAACGATGCTTTTATATTATTTTTTTTAAAATTTTTGTAGAGTAGAATGTCGGTATATCAAAAACCAGAAACCAAAAAAACAATGTTAGACCGACCCTTAATGACCCCTGATTTGTGATGCCCTGCCAGAAAAAAAGGAAACAAACAACTACCTGGATGGCAAACGCAAGACATATAGTGCATATTTCTATTCTTGTTGCATTCATATTATCACACAGGGAAGGGTGTTATTAATATTTCAGGTAGCGGGATTATTCCAAGCAGGGTTAGGACGTAAATAACAATTGCAGGTGTCATCGGCATCAGAAAATCATCATCAATTTTTTTGGATTTTATTCCTTCAGCCCCAACACCTGTCAATGCCGCAAATAATGCAACGTGCACATGGTAGTTAAATATGAGAAATATGCAGCAACAGGCGGAAACACCTGCTATCATAGACAGCACATGATTTTTCTTTCTGAGTTCACCCATTAATGAATCACCAAAACATGATATAAGGATACACGGTCCTGCTATCTGCTGCGGAAAAAGGAGAAGAAGCACAGATATGCTTATGCAGAACCAGATGTATGCCCCAGCCTTTTTTGTTTCATAGGGTCTAAACGGAAAAAGAAATCTTTCGTCCAGTCTATTACGTAATCTTAATCCCTCCACAATTATTGCAGAGATAAGGATTGTAAGAATTATGGCAATTTTTAGAATATAAATCCATAATATGTCATCTGGGTATAAGTAGTAAACAAGAGTGCAGGCCCCACTAACATGAATTATTCTTCTGAACCAGTGATGGCTGGGCTGGATATCATCTAACCTCATTGTATTGCCATATCTGTTATCAAATTTAAACCTGTTGCTGGATGATAAAATATATCTTCTCTGTTGACATTATATATTGTTCACAGATTTTTTCTTCAGAAAAAATCTGTGCACTGCAGGGGATGACACAACCATTCCCTGCGCTCGTGAATTTTCCTTTGGAAAATTCACTCGTGCGGGGGTAGCCAAGCCTGGTCAAATGCCGAGGAGCAAGCTCCTCTTATCTACCCTACCTTCGGCAGGCTAGAAGCGACAGACTCAAGATTTTTATCCTGATGAGGATAAAAATGCAAGGAATTCTTCATAAGCGAACAAAGTGAGCGAATGAAGATACAAGGAATTTCTATCAAGAAATTCCGAAGTACTCTGATTCCTGGTAATCTGTTCCAGAAGTGGTTCGCCGGTTCGAACAGGTGTAAGGTGTAAGTGGTGAGTAAACAGGACTTATCCCTTAAACCTTAAACCTCTGCACCTTAAACCTTAGAAAATCCGGTCCCCCGCATTTTTGTGAGCTACGGAGTAGCGAGTAAAAATACGAGGAATTTTGCGTTAGCAAAATTCCGAAGTATCTACAAATTTGTAGAGAGCAGGAAGCTTTGCTTCCTGCGAATCACAAAATTGCGCAAGCAATTTTGTGTAAATAAACGAGCGATAGCGATTGAGCAAAAAGAAAAGGAAAACCAAGTTTTCCTATGAATTTTCAAAAATTGTAAAACAATTTTTTGAATGAATTGGATCGGAGCAACTGAGCAAAATATTTCGGAATTAATTTTGTGAATTCCAACTATTTTAGGTTTTGATTATTTTCTTTTTCCCAAAAATACTTCTTTTTGTTTCTTCCTCCTCTTTCATCTCCCCTTCCTTTTCAGATTCTTCCTCTTTTTTCAAATAATAGTTTTGTATAACATCTGTAACTGTTTTCACATCCCTATAGTTTTTTATCACAAGCCCATCAAGTATTTCCTGTCTTTCTCTTAATGCCTCATCAAATTCCTTTAACGAGATGCTTGCAGCCCTTGATATTTTCTCCCTGAGTTTGCTTGGAACACCTGTCTCTTTTAATGTGTTTGATGCAGTGTCCCATTTGAATATTGTGTTCAATCTTGGTCTATTTTTTTCAAGACCTGCAACCTCAGATATTTCAACAATTCTTCTCGCAGATCCCCCGCCTTTTATCGTCATCCTCTGATGCATGATAATAAGATCTAAAGCCATCAGCATCATCGGTTCCACATTCATTGGTGGTGTTGTTAACCTGATAATTGTTTCAGATGCTGTATTGGCATGCACCGTACCCATACATCCCTCATGACCTGTGTTCATCGCATTAAACAATGTGTTTGCCTCTTTACTCCTGATTTCACCTATGATTATCCTATCAGGTCTCATCCTTAACGTATTTTTAAGCAGGTCATCCATTGCTATCGCATTTACATCATGACTTGGCGGTACCGTTTCCAGTCTAATCCAGTGCTCATGCTCAAGTTGAAGTTCTGCGGCATCCTCTATTGTTATCAGTCTCTCCTCAACAGGTATGAACATGGCAAGAACATTCATTGTTGTTGTCTTACCCGAGCTCGACCCTCCAGATAGTATTATGTTTGACGGTTTGTATTTTAAACCTTCAACCCACAACCACAGATATGCCCCCACAGCCGAGTTGATTGTTCCATTTTTTATTAGGTCAACTATTGTTAGAGGGTCTTTCAGGAATTTTCTGATAGTGAGGGTCGGCCCATCCGGTGACGCGGGCGGTACAGTTGCATTCACCCTGCATCCATCCGGCAGTCTCCCATCAAATAAAGGGGTAGTAGCATCTATTTTTTTGCCCACAAAAGACGCGATCTCATTCAACACCTTCCTGATGTCCTCATTTGACATGGTAATATTTGTTGTGCACACCCCATACTTCCTGTGGTACACATTTACATATCTGTCAAGCCCATTATACACTATTTCCTCCAAGTTGTCATCTGCTATGAGGGGTTCCAGGTCCAGATATGGTGGTTTTTTCTCCTGAATAAACTCCACCTCATACAGGGGTATATATTTTCCCTCAATTTTTTTGATTGTTATGTTCTTGTACCTCTCAATAACCTCAGTTTCTCCTTCTAATTCATCCATTTTTCTCACCTTTCCCTCATATGAGTTTAAAGTTAATGATAAGAGTATACAATACATATGATATGAACATCCATAGTGGCAGTTGCATTACTGATTGTTTCACCCTGTTAGATACTATCCCATACATAATGGTTGCACATATGGCGAGAAGAAGGATAAATATACCCACAGAATCTGCTATCACCTGAAACTGCTCCTTAACAAATGCTGAGCTAAATATAGAAAAAATAACCCCTATAAGTAGTGGGGTAAGTAACGCACCACCAAACAGTATCATAGATGCCTGGGATTTTGTTTTTGTTTCCCTTTCAACCTCAAGCATGTATCCTGACCAGAGTTCCTCAGATATTCTTCTCAGCACATCAGTGAGCTCTGCGTTTGTTGTCATGGAAATGTTTATTATGGATACAACCCTTGAAACAGTCCTGGAGTTTGTTCTCTTTGCAAACCTTGTTAATGACTCAGAAAATGAATACTCCTTCATGTCTTTTAGGAGGAGTTTCATCTCATCCCCCAGCGCATCCTTTCTGGTGTCACTAATTGCTTTTAATGCGGTTTCTATGGCTGTGCCAGATTTAAGGCTTTCAGTAAGCTCACTGAGCATTTCAGGTAGCGCATTTTCAACCTTTTTAATCCTTTTATCCCGTTGATACGAGGGAAACCATATACTTATTGAAATTACAGTCAGCGGGAGTAAGACAATAATAATTGGACTGCTGACCACACTACTGACATCTATATTCATACATTTGCCTCCAAGTTCTTTGTCCAGAACATTATCATTCCCATGCCAAGTACTGTTATAAGTAAAATCACCCTGACAATCATGATTATTTCCGAAGATATTGTAATCTTTTCTTCCTCTATTTGCGGCATCCCTCCACTAGCAAGTGGACCAACAAGGGGTATAATAGCAATAATAATAGGCACAAGTATTGCTACGATAAGGAAAATATCTGATACCATTGTGAGTTTTTCTATATAGCGCTGTATCCTCGCCTTCCTTTTTTCTGTTTCCCTGTTCGCAAGCGTTCTCAGTGAGTCTGCCAGCTCTGTTTCCCCTTTCAGACTTCTTGATATTGTGACAAATGTTTTTTTCAATGACTCGGATTTCGTTTCATGTGTCAGCATATCCAAAGATTTTTCTAAACCACCATAGGATTCCTTTAAAACCTTTTTAAACTCGCGCGAAACACTGCCGTATCCCCCTTCTGCAACGTGCTGTATGGCACTTTCTAATCCTACACCAGAGCTCACGAGCACTTCCATAGCCCACAAAGCATATACCAGCTCCTGGTCTTCCTTAGGCATCAAATGTTAATATGATTAAGGGTATATTAACCTTCGGTGCAGGCAAGTAGTCAGGCAAACTTCCCAGTTTGCGAGTCGCAGCAATTTTTGTGTCATCGAGGCTGGGGGGGTTTGTGGGAAGTTTGGGATCAGGTTTTAGGGATCAGGAGAAACAGCAAACAGTTTCCCTAGCCCCTAACTCCTGACTTCTAACTCCTGACTTCTAACTCCTGACTTTCACATCAAGCACAACATGGCTTACACCAGGGGAATAAGATTTGATATTCCTAAAACCCAGCAATTTCACAGTTTTTCCCTGTTTTTCTGCTGCTTTTTTAATATTTTTAAATGGTTCCTCAGGAAGCAATTCATTTGGGTAGTTTTCATGATAATGAATTATACCTCCACTTTTTTTCAGAATCTTGAAAGCTTTGGGCAGGAAATCTTTTGTGTTTTTCAGATAACCCATTATCACCCTGTCAGCAATGTTCTCGTTAGCGTTTCTGTTATCTTCAAAAACAGGTATGACAACGTTTTGAACATTGTTTAGTTTGATGTTCTCACATAAATAACGGTATGCGTCAGGGTTTATCTCATAAGCAAAAATTTTTTTCGGCTTTGAATAAACTGCTATGGGTATAGAAAAATATCCTATGCCTGCAAACATGTCCACAACAATCTCGTTATTGTTTGAAACATAAGCCATTCTTATCCTTTCATCAATATTCCCTGATGAAAACATGAGCTTTGAAGCATCAAGTCTGAATTTTATTCTGTTTTCCTTGTGCATCGTTTCCGTGCTACTTCCATAAAGAATCTTTATCCTTGGTTTCCTGTACCTCCCGGTTATTCCCATATCCTTAACAGCTGTTTTTGCGTTGAGTACATCAGCATAAATCTTCGCAATCTTTTTTTCATGTTTCTCCAACCCTTTTGGAATCTTCAAAATCAGAACATCTCCAATAATTTCCCATTTTTTTGGAAGAAGACTTTTATTTTCAATATCTGTTTTTTCCAGAATCGTTTCAAAAGGAGTTTTTGAAAATATTTTCAGAGAGAGTTTTTTATTTATGAGCCTCGCATCCTGTCGCTTAAACAATTCCATTTCATCCTTTTCTAATTTTCTTATCAATGGCACTTCCACATAACCCCCGTTTTTCAGAAACACACGTTTTTTATCCACCAACCCCATTTTAAACAGGTTTTTCCTCACCTCCTCTGTGAATTCCTTTTTAACCCTGAGCGCAAACATTTAATATTCCCAAAACGTTAATGCATTTATGAGAAAGATAGTTTTTTTGGTCATAGGGATAATCATGATAGGCTTTTGTTTGACATTTCCGCATTCCTCAGCAACCGGGGATGAAACACTGAAGATCCCATTATGGGTTGAGGCAACATACAGGATAGATTTTGTGAATATGACAACAATGAATGTTAGCGCAACATTTTGTGTTCATGAGATATGCATTGATGAAACCAACTACACTGCAGATGCTATAAGAGAAAACTACACTTTCTACCCTGCGGTAGGGTGGGATATTATCAACAAAACTATACAAAATATTGATAATGTATTTAACAGCACAATCAAAAAAGCGTTTACGAATGACACACTAGAAAAATGTGAAAATACAACTGTAGATGAAACCAGCCTTGTTGAACCTCCTGTAGGACCAGCAAGTGAATACCACCCGCCGATTAACTTCACAAAGAACGCAACAATAACATTTAACATGGTATCATTTGGTTTTGAAGAAAACCCTCAACTGAGGCTTGATGATGTGCTCAGAGGCGTATTAAAAATGGGTGCGGTGATAAACAAAACATTTGAACTTAAGGCGGATGCAGGTTACAAAAACACATTTATCTTAACAGTTCCTAGGGATATTAAAATAGTGGGTGATGACGAGGATAATTCCGATGAAAAGGCGACATGGACTGTTGACAATAAAAATGCTAGCAGTTTGGAGGAACAACCACTTACTGCAGAGGGAAAACTTACAATAGAATCAAGAAATAAAACATATATACAAGATGAAGAAATTCTGACAAGTGTCACAATTGATATGATTAATTTTGATAATCTGCATATAAATGGGACAGTAGATATTAAAAGTGTGAATGTCAAAAAATACAATATCTCCTTTCCTGAAGAATACATTAAAAATCTTTCCTTTGTATCATCAGATGGTATCAGAATGGCTTTGGAGAATGGACTTGTAGAATGGGCAGATGTTGAAAGACAAATCAATAATATAACAAAGGGTGCTGAGGAAACGCTTAACAGCACATTTAATACAACAATAACAATCAGTTTTGATGAATGGTACAACATGGAAGGATACAATCTATCTGAAATGGGCTCTGCTAGGGCAATCAATGCAACATTCAATGCTCTCAATGAATCAGGATCAGAAAAAATAAAACCAAACATTTTCGGTGATTTTGATGCTGAAACAATAACAGGGGTTTTGAATGCAGGAGCAAAAATTTCTTTTGAAATATCAAAAGCAGAACAGAATTATATAATCAAGATGATACTCCCAGAAAACATGATTTTTTCAGGTTACTCTCAAAAGGTAGAACACACCATTATCACAAACAGGAATACCTATTCCTGGAGTTCATCAGAAACGCTTTCCTGCACACTTGAATCAGGGATTGCACCAGAATACAATGAAAGCATGGCATTGCTGAATGTTCTGGTTGACATACACAACATAGACATTTTCGGTATGATGCTGAGTATTGATTTAACTGCTGATGCGCAAGTATATCATATTGAGTTATCAGACGTAGACATGCCTAAAAACATTACAATTAAATATATTAATTCTGACTGCTTAAGACTCCTGTATGCCAAAAACATTATTAAACAGTCAGATATTGACAACATCACAAATGAAATAAAAAAATCTTTGGAGGAAAACCTGACGAACTCGCTTGGAGGAAACGTAAGTATCTCTATTTGCATAGACCCGGATTCACTTGCAGGTTATGACGTAAATAACATGAGGGATGACAGGCCTGTGAAAATCTCTGCTGAGGCGCACATAAGCATCTCACTTGAACAGGCTTCCCCAGGTAAGCAGGCAATGACTATATCATATCTAACCTTCCCATTAGAGTTTCCATTATCCGGCATGGAGGGATTCAACACAACATATACAATCATATTCCCAAAAGGAATTGATGTTATAAATGCTACTGATACCCGTGGAAGACTTCAGCATGGTACTACAAAGGATGGAAGAACATATCTCACAGTAACATTAAACGAAAACGAGGAAGACACTATCTCAATCATAATTGATGTGACAGGACTGGTGTTAAACATAATTCTGCCTTTCATAATACTGGGACTCATTCTTACAGTGGTGGGAATAGTTGTTCGGCTTATGAGGAGGAAGGAAGGGAAGTTAGAATAACGCCTTAACCAATGGACCGATTAATTTCAGCATTTTCGGTTTTTTAACCAGGATTTTTGCGAGATTTGAAGGGTAATCAATGTCGCCATGTTTTGAAATCAGGTCAAGGATTTCCTCATCATCCAGAATGCTAAATATTTTTTCAAAATCAGAGTCAGAAAGTTTTTTGAATATTTTGCGCATTCTCATCCCGTTTTTTAATTCATCACCTATTTCATTGTACCACAGTTTCTGGTATTCACTTAATGTTTTTGAAGAAAAATCATTTTTTTCCAGTGCCTTTACAGCAGCATTTCCGCAGTGCTTTGCACTAACCAACCCTGTGAAAATCCCACCGCCGGATGTTGGCTTTACCTGTGATGCAGCATCACCAGCAATCATCACGTTATCATCATATGTTTTGTCGGCGACGCCAAAAGGGACAGCACCAGCAATATAAGAAATTGGTTTAGCGTTTTTCAAAATTTCTTTTGATACTATGTTTTTGAACATTCTTCTGAAATAATAAAATGGTTTGTCTGTTGAGCATAAGCCAACCCTGCAGGTTTCATCTGAGGGTATTACCCATGAAAAAAAACCTGGGGCAGCCCTTTTTCCAACAAAGATTTCAATAAATTTTTTGTCAATATCTATATTAACCATTTCAGACTCAAAACCTGAGATAACCTCTTCTGGTGGTGGGAAATTGAACCTTTTTGCAACAACAGAGCTAACACCATCTGCGCCTATCAAAAGACTGCATTTTACTTCATTTACATTTCCATGTTTCAGAAATTTTATTTTTATATCATTTTTTCTTTTTACATCTATTACCTTTGAACCAAGCAGAATTTCAGAGCCAGAGTCAACTGCATCCATTACTATTTTTTTATCAAAACCCGCCCTGTCAATTACCACTGCTTTTGTTTTCTTCCCATCAATTCTCAACCTGTGTCCTTCTGGTGAGTAGATGTTTGCGCCCTGAACAGAATTCAAAACAGTTTTTTTTGTATCAACGTATTCAAAAACCCTTGGTGTGACAAGACCCGCGCACTGAACAGGTCTGCCTATGTCGCTGTGTTCTTCAAGGATCAGAACCTTAAACCCTTTTTTTGATATTATCCCTGCAGCACACCCGCCGATGGGACCTGCACCAACAACAACTGCATCATACTTCATGTTGATCCTGATCTTTTGCTTGATTCATTTATCTATTCTTTCCAAAATTGCTTTGGCAATTTTGGATACTTCGGAATTGCCTTTGGCAATTCCTCGCACTTTTAAATTACTCGCTCGCTTACACTCGCTCGTAATTTAAAAGTGCCGGGGGCGAGACTTGAACTCGCGACCTTCGGATTTCGCAGATCAGCAGATTACTAAACCCCTGCAACATGAATTTTAACGTAAATCTTTGACCGAAAAATTTTCGGTTGCGGGGTTTACCCTATGAGTCCGACGCTCTAACCTGCTAAGCCACCCCGGCACAAGCAAAATTTCCGAAGGAAATTTTGCGAGCGAGAGGAAAAATGCGAAGCATTTTTGCGAGATAGCTTTGAGCGTTAGCGAGAGGAATGACTATGTCATTCCCCACAGTGCGCAAAGAAAAAACGAAGTTTTTTCCTTGCAGAGAGCAAAGTTTGCAAAGCAACTTTGCGAGAGTAGATAAGTGAATATAAGTAAAACCTTCTATTCTTAATACCTTTTCGCAGGAAAACTTCGTTTTCCTACTCTCCAAAAATTGCTCCGGCAATTTTTGAATGAAGGAAATGTTTTTAAACCCATATTGCAATAATGTTAATGATGAAAACAATGGATGATGACAAGTTTGAGAAATATTCAAAAGTGATTGGTCTGGTGATCTTCTTTGTTGGAATAGTGTTTTTGATTGTAACCTTTGCTCTGGCATACGGTTTTTTCATGGATGCAGGCTTGCCAGAGGTGAGTTCCGAAACGGAAACATTTTTTAATGCAAGCATTATCCTCTCAGCAAAGTTCGTGGCATGCGTAATCATGGCAATGTGCGGCTCCTATGTCTCCAGTAAAGGCATAAGGATGGCAAAAACAATGAAGGTGACATTGAAGCAGGATTAACCGAAATTTTAATCTCCCATTATGTATATCACCTGATGATGGATGCCGTCAAGTTTGTCAGAGAAAACCTCGGGTTGTACGGCGTTGGTGCAATA
>JASEEW010000053.1 GCA_030019485.1 Thermoplasmatales archaeon
GTTTGATAATGTCTTAACAGATATGGGAATTTTTGTTGATTTGCATAAAGTAATCTTAGTGTTTGACAAGGGATATTGGTGTTATGCTCGTTTTAAAGAACTTGCAAATAAAGGTATCAAGTTCATTGTACCCATGAAAAAAAGGGTGCTAAATACAGGAGTAGTTTCTCAAAAAAAGGACTAAAAGATATTCTAACTTGATTGATTGAGTTTGAGAAGATGCCAGGAACCCTCTTTAGATTGGTAGTGATCCATACAAATGAGGGTGATTTAGAGTATCTTACAAATATTTTTGACATGAAACCGTTTCAAATTAGATTCTGTTATGACATTCGATGGGACATGGAGGTGTTTAATAAGGAACTTAAATCAAATCTGAAAATCACGCATCTTATTAGTGAGAATCTTAATGGTGTTCTAATCCAAATCTTCTGTACACTCATTGCGTATCTCCTGATTGCACTGTTTAGGATAACGCATAATAGTTTTTTACCTGTATTGGAAATAAAAAGAATGGCTTAGGTTTTATGGTGGATGTACAATTAAAGAGGTGTGTGAAATCAATCCAAAAGCTGTGATGCCATCATAGTAATTGTTTTTTTCGGGGTGTGTCTTGCACCGTTTTATTAGAATTGTATCCTCAGTTGTAGCTGTCGTCATTTTAGATGATTCTTATAAATCCTCAAAGAATTTTTTTGTTTTTAATAGAGCAAAAATGTAAATCTAATAATTCATGCAGCATCAATTATACAATGTTATGTATTGAGTGAAGCAGAATTTGAACGCAACCTATTTATATTCAAAACAACAATATATACATTGTTATCTTGCAAATAGTGGTGGTAGGTGATGTGGGCGAGTAAAAAAGGAAAAATAAAAATATTTGTGTTTGCCGTGGTTGGGGCATTGATTTTTTTAGGTGTACCAAACATGGAAAACACGGTAAGGGCAGAAAATGGAAACAGCCTAAGCATAGAGGATGTAATAATTGAGACTGGAAGCACAGAATTGTTCAGTGGTGGGGATTACATTTCAATGAAGGTAAGGGATATAAGGTTTGCAGTTGTGTACGGTAATGATACAAATCCCAACAACATAATACTGTTCTCAGAATACACAAGATATTTTGGTGGAGCGGAAATATATAACAACCAGGGAAACTTCATAGGAAAAAGGGGCATACCTGTCAGAACAGTTTTTGCGCAGAAATTCAAATTCATGTTTGAGTTCAACGATACTGACGGCAATGATCTTTTTGACTTTAGAAGAACTGGGGATGATGAGCTTAATATCACAGCCAATGATACATTATGCAAAGCAGTTTCATTGCGGCAGGCATGGACTATCAGTGAATTAACAAATACAACGATAGACAACACAACAATGAATGTTGATTTCAAACTCGGATGCAGTAACATATCATACGGCATAGTATGGGATAATGGAACGGCAAGACTTGGTAAAGAGAAGGACGGCAGTGTTGAAAAAATCGAGCTTTATTTCCATGTAACCATAAAAATAGAGGATTGCATTGTAGAGAATGTCCCATGGTACAATGTTACAATAGACTCAGGCAACCCTAACACTGTAACACATTCTAAGTGGCTGAGAAACGAAACCTACACGGGTAAGGCTGTGAATGCGACTTTCAAATATGACCACCTAATTCAGGGATGGGACTTCAAATCAAGCAGCTCAAAACTTGCATTGGAAACAGCAGGGCTTTTTGGTGAGTACACACCCAAAAATGTTAACAAATGGCTGCGCAAACAGTTCGGTCATCCCAAATCCAATTATGAAACACCGGAAGGGGAGGAAGAAAACAACGGCACAGAGCCTGAAAAACCTGTGAAACTCACCAGAGGCTCTATAGCATTTGATGACATCTGGTGCAGAATCGGTAGATTACTGTGGGTGTCAAACGTTACTGTGGATGGTGCTGAGGAAAACATGACATTCCAGATACACGGCGGCAGAAGAATTGATTGGATGCACGGCGGAAGAACCTTTGAAGGATTCCTCATAAGGGGCGCATTCATATACCCCTCTGGAAACACAATAGTTCATGACCCAGCGTTTGCAAGCACAGCCTTGATCTTTGACATAGGGAAAGAAAAGGTTGAGGAAAATGTTGAAGAACACAAAATAACCGTTGAACATGTTGGCGTTGGGTTCATAAACATATCCTCTGTTGAAACACCGCCAGCGCATTCATCAGATATAGAGGATATCGGGGTGTTTGCTGATATAACTGTGGAGGGGGAGATAACAGATGCTTATATCACAGTAACCTATGATGATGCAGACATCCCGGCAAATGTTGATGAAAGCACACTCAGAATGTACTATTATAGTCCCGGGGAGTTTGGATGGGTGGTGATAGAAAACAGTGGCGTATATACAGAGAACAACACAGTCTGGGCAGTGGTTGAGCATTTCACAATATTTGCGGTAATGGGGACAGTTAATAATCAGCCAGCACTTTCAAATGGTGGAGTAATACCATCCTCAGGTGACACAGGCACCTTGTTCACATATACGGTTACATATACTGATGCGGAGGATGACCCACCATCATATATACATGTGGTCATAGATGGAAACATACATAGTATGTCCAAACAAAACCCGGATGATAATATATATCTTGATGGTTGTATATATCAGTATCAGACAACATTAAAAGCCACAAGTCATTCTTACTATTTTGAATGCTCTGATGGAATCACATCTACATCAACGGATAGTGTAATAGGGCCATCGGTGACCAAAAAGATTGGGGAAAAAGGATTCATACCAGGGTTTGAAGCAGTTTGCCTAATCATGCTAATTGGGATAGGTGCTTTTCTGCTCAGAAGGAAAAGATAAAAAGAAAATCTTGGAGATGCAATTTGGTGTATCTATGGCAGTGAAACAAACACTAACAGCAAGCAGTTATCAGCATAAGGGTAGGGGAAAAATAAAAAAAGAAATAAGTAGATGTCAATATTATGCTTCAAAAAATAACGAAACGAAACTGTGCAATAGTTCTACTAATAATGTTCATAGCCCTGTCATCATGGATTATGAGCATACCCTATGACCCCAATGAATGGCGTCCCTGATGAGCCTACCATCCAGACATGGTCAGAGCTTTATCTTCAGGGAAAATACTCTGTACCGTTGGATGAATTTATGCAGGAGCATTATAATGCACCGCAGAGCATTGTTGTTGAACAAAACGGTGAATACTTTGTAGCAAACGAAAAAGGTCCTGGCTACTGTGTTCTGCTTGCAGGGTTTATATTACTCGGCATAGAACCATTTGTTGTTGTTTTTTTAGGTATTATCACATGTGTATCCACATATTTCCTTGCTAGAAGATTGTTTAACTGGAAGGTTGCGTTTATTTCCACTCTTCTTGTAATAACATGCACGGATGCTTTGCTCATGCTTCAAAGATACGGGCATCCTGACTATGCTACAATGGCTTTCGCAGTCCTTGGACTCTGGCTGTTTATAGAATCATTACACACATTTTATGGAAATTCGGAAAACAAACTGCTTTATGGTACTGCACTTGGGATTGCAGGTGGTGTTGCACTTGGGTTTTCAGTAACAACGAGATACGCTGTAGTATTTCTGCTGCTTGTACTATTCATATATTTCCCAGCAGTTAACTACAATCTCCTGAGAAAATCTTTTGCATCGTTCATCCGCTCATCCAAATTTTTGCTGCCGTACGTTATTGGTGTTCTGATACCAATGTTTCTGCTTCTCAACTACAATGCCACAGTGTTAGGTGCTCCTTTTGAATCAGGCTATAACTTTGAGCAGATAATAACTGTGCATCCTGAAATCCCTGGGAAATAACACAACATCCACCAGAGACCCTGTTGGTGGATGGAATCCATTAAACATTTTTGAAAACCTTGTGCAGCTCACACCGTTGTTATCAATAGGTATGCCCGCAATACTTTTTATGCCGTTCGCCCTGCTCAAGCTGAGGAGGGATAAAAAATTATGGTTGTTTGCACCATGGTTTCTTTCCATTTTCATGTTTTACATGGGAATAGGCTGGGTTGGAGATGACCCTTTCCTTATAGCGCATCTCAGATATTTTTTACCAGCGCTTCCAGGGGTATGCATTTGCGCAGGATATGCAATCAGTGTTCTGAGAAACAGGTCATTTGCTGTTTGTGTTGTCGGCATGCTGATTTTTGCTGGTGTTGCAGGGGCCGAGATGCAGTTCAAAGAACTTGAGATGATGGGGAAAGGACCTACTGGGCCGCCTATGCATCAAAATGGATACCATCTTCTCACAATATCGCAGCTTCTTTCAAATCCATTAAACTTCAGGGAAAGTTTTGTGAGGGTTGAGAGTGCAAAGATAATTTTAATGGATGGAGTAGACGGAAATGTGATACTGAACATAGTAGATAACACATCCCAAAGGAATCTCACTGTTGTAATTGAATTGGGTGTAAACCTCCCACCGCTATCACTTAATGACCTAATCAATATTCAGGGGTTGTTCAGGCAGGGAATAACGAACCCGGAAGAAGATGTGAATGGTGAATGGGAGATATTTATTAAGGCTGGCACAGACGACAGAGTTGAAAAAGTTTAATAATTGCAAAAGGTCTCCATAATTGCCATCCCGACACTATTTTTGAAGAAAAAATGTAATGAGAATGTAGAATCATTCTAATCAGTATAATTTCTGCCTCTGCTTTATCACAGCAATCATAACTAACAATGCAACCCCTGCTATCAGGAGAAAGACAATGCCCCACGGATACCCCCCAATCCCTTTCTCCCTAAGCACAACATTCACATTAACAGATGAAACTGTTGAGTAACCTGTTCCATCAAAAGACCTTGTATAGATTGTATGTTTTCCAGGGGTTGTTTTCCATTCATAACTCCATGTCTCTGTTCCATAAGCAGTCACCCATTCACCATTACCAATTCTTATCTCAACCTTTGTGACAGAATCAGTGTCAAAAGCAGAACCAGTAATAAGATAACTGCTTCCATCAATGTTTTCCCATCTTTCAGGTGTAAGAATCAGGCAGGTCGGCGGAGGATTATCTGCGCTATCAGGTGGAAAATTAGCGTGATGAATGAACTCATCCCAGTATTTATCTTTCCCAAAACATGTTTCATCATAGCTCCCATTGTATTCTGTTGTTAAATCGTTTGGGAA
The DNA here is from genome assembly GCA_030019485.1 of Thermoplasmatales archaeon. Taxonomy (GTDB): domain Archaea; phylum Thermoplasmatota; class JASEFT01; order JASEFT01; family JAUWIS01; genus JASEEW01. The sequence goes on from JASEEW010000053.1 coordinate 5,189, forward strand.
GTATATGGTCATACCATAGGTATCTGGATAACCAGAGCCATGCGCTTCCGCAATTCTTGAATACTCAATATTCCCCATGACCATTTCAGCCTTATCCTTTGCTGTTTGTTTTATTCCAAAGTTTTTGTTTGAGATTTCATACGCAAAATCGTAAACATCAATCATGGATGATGCAATGTTTGGGAATGGGGATGGAACAAAACCTACTGTGAATGTTTGCGCATTGTTTCTGCTTCTCCATATCTCGGCATTTGTAACAGGATTCCCAGCATCCTGCGAGAGAAGCATGCAGAGTTCATCAACACTTTCTGCTACTCTGTCCATTTTTTTCATGTCAAATGCCGACATGGTAACCTCCGGTGTGTCAGCAGGGTCAGGGCTGCCATCGGAATAAGAATAAATGTAGGCATCTACAATTACTTCAGCAAGATCTTCAGGTGTCATCGTAGGGTTCTCCACTAAAGGAGAAAGAATAGTATCATACGGGCATCCATCACCTGGAACAAATGTTTCCGAGCCAACAGCTATGTCTGCATAGTCTTTTATCTGGTAGTTTACTTCAATGCATCCCATTGTGCACGCATCAAACAATACAACATCAATGTTTCTGTTGATATTTTCTCTGATTGTTTTCAATGCCTCTTTCAACTCAGGCATCGTCAAAAAATCATTGTCATTTGTGTCATCCCAGCACACGCCCTGCCATCCACCGCCATGGTCCCATAAATCCAGAAGATAATGTTTCGCAGGATAATTCTTCACTGCCCATAACACAAAATCAATTAATGTATCAGGGTCACCCATGTTTTTTTCACCCAAATCCATCAGAGCATTTTCAGGGGTTGGTGTGAGACCTTTTGTAACATAGAACAGTTTTGTATCCGTCCAGCCATTGTCTGAGTTATCCTCTCCTTCTGCTCTGTCCATTTCCACAACAACATTCACGTTTGCTGTTGAACCAATTTTTGCCATCTCATTAAAGTCATCTATCCCAGCCCCATCAAGATCGTTGTCAGCATCAAAATAAATCATGATTGTCCAGTCCTTGCTTTTGTCTTTTGCCGACTCCGCATATGGAAAAAAAGGAATGAGCAGAAAAACCAATAACAGTATAATCATTGTCTTTTTAATCATCATATTAAGCATGCATCTTATTCTTTAAAAGTTTTTACTTACCTCGGAAGCGCCCAGAAAAACGCCCAATTATCCATCATTAAAACCATGCTATTTCCATTTTTTGATGTGGAAAGCAAAAAATAAAAGGTGCTTGAGGAGCACGAGGATTTCTGCATCCTCTACGGAATTGCTCTGCAATTCCGTACGATGCTAGGAAAAATGCAAAGCATTTTTCCGTCGCATCCAAGGTTCAAATCCCTGCCCGGGCGCGTGCATCTTACAAAAAACTATTTTTACCCCAAACCCATTTAACAGTTATGATATTCCTATATTTTGTTGGAACAGCAGGCTCAGGCAAAAGCACGCTCACATACTCGTTTCAGCAGTGGATGAATTTGCAGGGCTATGATGCCATAACAGCAAACCTTGACCCCGGTGCTGAGAAACTGAACTATGCCCCTGATGTTGACATAAGGGAAATAATTTCACTGAGGAAGGTTATGGATGAATACGGGCTTGGTCCTAATGGCGCACAGATTGTATGCGCGGATATGCTTGCATTGAAAATCAACGAAATCAAGGAGATTGTTGATGGCTTTGATTCTGACTATGTTTTAATTGACACACCAGGGCAGATGGAGATTTTTGCTTTCAGGGAAACAAGCAGGGTAATCATTGATATCCTTGGTCCAGATTCAGCCATGGCGTTTCTTTTTGACCCTTTCCTTTCAAAAACTCCCTCTGGCTTCATTTCCCAGATTATGCTTTCTGCTACAACGCAGTTCAGGTTTCATCTCCCATTTATCAACGTGTTGAGCAAATCAGATTTGCTTGATGAGACGGAAAAAAGCAGAATAATAAGCTGGGTCAAGCAACCTGAGGACCTGCTCAACGATGCAATTCATGAGAATCCTTCTATGGAAAAACAGTTAAGCATAGAGCTTTTCAGGGTTTTAGAAAGTCTTGGTGTTTACAAAATGCTTACGCCTGTATCCTCAGAAACAATGACTGGGATGGAGGATATATACAACCTTGTTCAGCAGGTTTTCATGGGCGGGGAGGATTTGGAGAAATAAATATTTATCTACCTAATCCATTCTGTCAAGTATGAAACACCTACTCTCAATGCTTGATACAAAAGATGAAATCCATGAAATACTGGCTCTGGCTTCTGAGTTAAAGGCTAAGCAGAAAAAAGGGATACCACATGAATTGCTGAAAAATAAAAGCCTGGGAATGATTTTTGAGAAATCCTCAACAAGGACAAGGGTTTCCTTTGAGGTCGGAATGACGCAGCTCGGCGGTCATGCATTATATCTGAGTCCAAAGGAGCTGCAGATGGGCAGGGGTGAAACAATATCTGATACTGCAAAGGTATTAAGCAGGTTTGTTGATGCTATAATGTACAGGGCTTTTGACCATAAAATGATGCTTGAACTTGCAGACAATGCAACTGTGCCTGTTATTAATGGTTTAGATGACATTGAGCATCCATGCCAAATTATAGCAGACCTGCTCACAATAAAGGAAAAGAAAAAAGATTTCAAGAAATTGAAGCTTGCTTATGTTGGCGATGGAAACAATGTCTGCAACTCACTCCTGTTAGGCGCAGCAATTGTCGGCATGAATATAAGTGTTGGATGCCCTAAGGGTTATGAGCCGAATAAGGAAATTTTGGAAAAGGCAAAATCAATTGCGAAATCAAAAATAGAAATACTTGAAAATCCTTTTGATGCTGTGAAAAATGCGGATATAATTTACACTGATGTCTGGGTTTCCATGGGTGATGAGTCTGAGAAAGAAAAAAGGGAAAAAACATTTTTACCATATCAGCTTAATCAAAAACTTGTTGGGAATGCAAAAAGGGACTGCATTGTTATGCACTGTCTTCCTGCGCACAGGGGAAAAGAAATAACCCATGAGGTTGTTGATGGAAAAAATTCTGTTGTTTTTGACCAGGCTGAGAACAGGCTGCATGCACAGAAGGCAGTAATGGTGAAGCTGATGATTCATGTATGACCCGTTAGAACTTTCCAGAAAAGTCGAAAAAATTGTTGTTGATGGTGGCAGGCGTAAATACTACAGGTTCAGGCCGGCGAAATGGTACGGTGGTATTGTAACAGGCGATGTTCTTGGTTGCAACCTCAGATGTGTTTTCTGCTGGCTTGGTGAAACACCAAGAAGCTATCCTGAGAAAATCGGAAGGTTTTATTCATCGGAAGAATCATTCAGAAAACTATGTGCTATTGCAGAAAAGAAAAACATAAAACAGATGAGGCTGAGCGGCAGTGAGCCAACAATCGGAAAGCAGCATCTTTTAGAATTACTGGAAATGATTGACAAAACAAAATATTCTTTTATACTTGAAACAAACGGCATACTCATAGATGAGGATTATGCAAAATCTCTTTCAGACTTCAGAAACCTTCACGTAAGGGTTTCATTCAAGGGAGCAAATGAAAAGGAATTCTCAACTCTCACAGGCGCAAAACCTGAATGTTTTGCTCTTCAGTTGAAAGCAATTGAGGCTCTTGTAAAAAATAATGTGAGCTGTCATCCTGCTGTTATGGTTTCATTCTCAGAAAAAGAAAATTTTGAGAAGCTAATATCAAAATTTAAAGAGATTGAGCCAAACCTTGAGGCTGAGGTTGAGGAACTGATTTTGTATCCGCATGTTGTGAGAAGGCTTGAAAAGCACAACATAAAATACAAAAAGGGATATGAGCCGAATAATGTACCAAAGAGGTTAATATAATCCCATCTCAAAACATGTTACAGGATTACCCAGTTCAAAGTTTGTAATCACATTTGGATGAAGCTCACCAAAGTAGCAGATTTCTTTTTTGTTGGATAAAACAGAGGCGCATCTCCCATCTATGAAGCATTTCATTGTTTTTGGTTTGATTTCGTATTTTATCTTCATTTCCCTTAAAACTGCCTCAACAGTGGACTTTGTTTCTGTGAAATTTGCCTTTGGATGAATGACCATTCCAGCCATCTTTCTAATATTTTTGTTCTCAGCAACCACGTCACCTATCTCAAAAATTTTCAATGGCAGGGTTCTGTGCTTGTTTATATTTAGAATGTTTAGGAGACCTGGTAAAAGTGAAACCCTTAACATGGTGTGCTCCTCAGATACAGGATTTTTTATAACTGTCCTGTTTTCCTCATCCATGCACATTTTTTCAAACTGGTTTTTTTCAGATGAAAGCGTTAACGTGGTAACCTCGTTGAAACCAAGCCCAATCATTGTTTTCCTTACTTCCTCACTTTTTTTCTCAATATCCCTGTATCTGCCAAATGTAAGCGATTCTGGTAGTGTTCCAGAAAATTTTTCATAACCATACCCTATTGCAACATCCTCAGCCAAATCAATCAGGTGCAGAATATCGGTTCTGTATGCAGGAATAAGAACATCTATATTCCTATTGTTCACATTTGCGTCAAAACCCATTTTTTTCAGCGAGGAAGCGACCTCCTTTTCCTTCAACTCCATACCAAGCACTGAGTTCACATACTCTATACTCAATCTTTTTGTTTTTGGATTCAAATCAGGTGCTACAATTTTTTTGTCATCAAAAACATGGACAGAATATATCTTACCTTTTCTCTCAGCCAGCGCAGTGCAAACAATGTTCAGCGCATAATTTATTGCCTTAAAATCAAGACCTGTCACGTCTATAAAGACATCCTTTGTGTTTTCTGTTACAGTTGTGAGTGCACCATTGATGATTGGTGGAAAAGAAAGAACATTATCTTTTGAATCCATCAGAATAGGGTATTTTTCAAAACCTTTTAACAGATCTGCATATGCCATGCCTTTTTCATGTTTTTCAAGAATCTCATCCAGATCCATCTCTTCTGTCTTTGCAAGTGGGACAAATTTTATACCTTTTGGTTTCGCTCCCTTGTAAACAAATGGTGGTTTTACCATGTTGAAATCATGCACTCCTATAGAAACTTTTCTTCTGTTTCTCCCAAGTGTTAGATGCAGTTTTTCTTGGAGGTTCATAAGTGAGAGAATAGCGTTATCACCGAGCTTCACATTTTTAACTAATCCTCCGACAATGAATGGGCGCACATTTTTCACGGTTTTTTCAACCTCTAATATTATATCTGATTTTTTTACATTGTATTTGCATCCACCGCTTCCTGTCAGAAAAGTTCTAACTGCCCTGGCAACACCCTCAACAGAATACAGGTCAGGCCTGTTTGGAAGAAACTCAACATCCATACTATTTCCACAAATATTTCCAGTATCACCTCCAATATTTTCAATTACTCTAATAAGTCTCTCTTTATCAATTTTTTTACCTATTAATTGGATTAAATCATTGAAATCAAATGTTACTGTCGGCATATTTAACCTCTCTAGTTATGGTAGTGGGAAATAGATTCCCCTTTACCATTCGTGCAACTCATGGTAGCAGGGAATAAATTCCCCTTTACCATTCGTGTAACTCATGGTAGCAGGGAATAAATTCCCCTCATCATTCACAGCTTCATGGTAGCGGGGAGTAGATTTGAACTACTGATCTACGGGTTCCCCAAAGCCCCTTCTCTTTTCTTTACAAGAAAAGAGAGAGCGACTTGCGGAAAAAGAAAAGAATGGCAATTTGCCTTTTGGCAAATTGCCTAAGCCCACTGATAAGTGGGCTATTCTTTTTCTTTTTCGCCAGACATCCGACAGAAAAATCCAAAAGGATTTTTCTTAGGATATGAGGAATTGTCTGTGACAATTCCGAAA
>JASEEW010000211.1 GCA_030019485.1 Thermoplasmatales archaeon
CTGAAATGGGTAGGGTACATTGCTCCGAAGGGAAATCCTCCTGCTGGAAAAAGGCCTACTGCGTATATAGTGGTTCTTGTAAACAAAAAAATAGTTCCTTCAAACTATGAGCGGGATGTTGGTGCATCTGTTGAGAACATTTTACTTACAGCATTAGAAAACAGTATTGGAACATGCTGGATTGGCACTGTTGATAAGAAAAAACTACGTAAAGCATTAAATATTCCAGAATACATAATAATAGATTCTGTGATTGCGTTAGGTTTTCCTGATGAAAGCCCAGTCATGGAAGAGATGACAGATTCGGTAAAATACTGGAAGGATGAAAAAAACGTTTTGCATGTTCCAAAACGAAAGCTAAATGACATAATGCACATAAATAGGCATGGTGAAAAATAATGGATGTAAAGATAGGTAATAGAATAATAGGCAAAGGGAACCCTTGCTTCATCATAGCAGAGGCGGGTGTAAACCATAATGGAGAAATGAATTTAGCAAAAAAACTAATTGATACCGCAAAAAATGCTAAAGCAGATGCTGTGAAGTTTCAAACATTCAAAACAGGGAAAATACTCATCAAAGAAGCACCCAAAGCAGAATATCAGAAGGAAACAACTGGCGAGGGAACCCAGTATGAGATGATAAAAAAACTTGAGTTGTCTGAAAAGGATTTTAAGGAACTCGCCGGATATGCAAAACAGAGAGGAATAATGTTTCTTTCAACACCCTTTGACGAAGAAAGCGCTGATTTACTTGAAAAACTGAATGTGCCTGCATTCAAAATAGGTTCTGGTGACTTAACAAATTTACCATTATTAGAGTACATTGCAAAAAAAGATAAAACGATTATTATATCAACAGGCATGGCAACACTGGATGAAGTAAGAGATGCGGTGAATGCAATTAAAAATGCAGGCAACAATCAAATAATACTTTTGCACTGCACATCTAATTATCCTGCAAAAATAGGGGACTGCAATCTTAGGGCAATGCACACATTGGAAAAGGAATTTAACGTGCCTGTTGGGTATTCAGACCATACTCTTGGCATTACTGTTTCAGTAGCAGCAGTAGCCATGGGCGCATCTGTTATTGAAAAACATTTCACACTGGATAAAAACCTGCCGGGTCCTGACCATAGGGCATCATTGGAGCCGGATGAGTTGAAGGAAATGGTGAAAAAAATCAGGAATGTTGAAAAGGCGCTTGGCACCGGGGAAAAGAAACCTGCAGAATCTGAAATGGAGACGCAAAAGGTTGCTAGAAAAAGCATAGTGGCAAAGGTTAATATACAGAAAGGAACCAT
>JASEEW010000212.1 GCA_030019485.1 Thermoplasmatales archaeon
CGAGGTACAATTAAGCCCGAAAAATCGAGGGATGATAGGGAATATCGTAGCAGTCTAAGCATGGATTTTATAGTAAGGCACCATAATTCTACATCACCTTCACCTTAACCGTTAATCTTTAATCCTAGCACATCATTTTGCTATTGATTGTTATGGCTGAAAAAAAAGCTAAGAAAACTAAACTCAGCAACATGGATTTCAAACGTAATATCTCAACCGAAAAACCTTCGGTTGCTGAGTTTACAGAAACTAAACAGAAAAAAATAAAGACTGAAAGGAAAGTGAAACCTGAGGAAAAAACAGATAAAGTCGTTATAAAAGAAGTGCTTGCTTCAAAAAAGAAGGAGAAAAAGGTTTACAGGGTAACCGGCAGTTTCCTTATGGGAAATAGACATCAAACCTTTACAAAAGAGGTTATGGCTTCTGATCCAAGGGAAAAAATTTATTCTGATTTCGGAAGCAGGCATAATGTTAAAAGAAGAAACATAAAAATAGAGGAGGTAAAGGAACTGAAAAATGATGAAATCACTGACCATTTATTAAAACAGATGGTGAAGATGGTGGGTGTATGAACAAAGAAGAGATCCAGAAATCCCTGTATCTGCTGGAACTGCGAAAAAGTCAGGTCTCAGCCCTTGCAAAGCAGCTTGAGCTTATTGAGTTTTCTGCGAACGAGAATCTGAGGGCAAAGGAAACACTCCTGAACTACAAGAAATCAGGTAAAAATGCCGAGATGCTTGTTCCGGTTGGCGGCGATGTTTTCATATTCGCAACCCCGAAAAACAACTCAAAGGCTGTTTCATCTGTTGGTGCTGGTGTTGCTTTAGAGGGCAGCATTGATGATATTGTAAAGAGGATTGATGATAAACTGAAAATGCTGAATGATGCAGGGAAAAAAATTGTTGAGGGCATGGAAAAAACACAAAACGAAATAGATAATCTGTCAGAAAAAATAGAAAGAATGTATTCTAAACTCCGCAACATGGACATTCACCGTAAAACTCCTGCCGAAAAACCTTCGGTTGCGGAGTTTACAGAGATAAAGCATGTTTAAAACATTAAAAGAGAAACTTGGCATTTTCCAGAAAAAGGTTGATGAGGAAATTAAAGAAGAAAAGAAGCCAGGCTTAGGGTTCAGGGAAGGAAAGATAGATAACATACTCTGGGCGCTGGAGCTCATACTGCTTGAATCAGATGTTGCCCTGCCAGTGATAGATAAGATAAAGGAGCAGATAAAAAAAGAACTTGCAGGACAAAAAATTGGCAGGGATGTTAAGGGCATTGTGGAGAAGGCACT
>JASEEW010000054.1 GCA_030019485.1 Thermoplasmatales archaeon
ATGTAAGTAATTAAATACATTGTTAAACGCCGCCTTAGCATTATCATCTGTGTACCCAGCAGCAAGCCCTCCTGTAGCGTTTACAGCATGTCCCTTTATTACAGGCTCATTCTTTGTTACAAAGCACACCAATAAATCCTTGTTGCTGAACCAGTCAGAAGGACTATCGAGCATTTCAGACTGAGGAATGCTGGAGTAAACAAAAGTATTTTTGCCCAGAATTTTCAGGTCATAGGGGGCGGTCTCAGAATAACTTTTCCCGGATAAACTCTTGTATTCCCATTTCACCTCTAATTGTACGATTTTCTGTGTTGTCAGATCCAGGACTGTCGAAAGTAATGACGGGTAGTAGTAATCAACAATGGTTTCACCAGGCACTATCTCCTTGTACTGATGCGCTGGACACCAGCCTGTTGTGTACTGCTCTATTTTATATGAAATCTTGTAATCTGTTATAGGAACACTGCCTTTGTTTTGTATCATTGTTTTCGCAACATAAAACCCAAGGTCTTTATCTGCATAATTCAGGTACGCGCAGCTCATAACATACTCAGCAACAGTTGTTGTCTGAGTGATTTTCGGCTCTGTCATCAAAGGTGTTACAACAGCAACCAGCCCGCCAGCGAGCACAATTATTGCTACCACCAGAATAATGCTCACGGTCATCATTTTCCCAGGCTTGAAACCACCGAACTTAATGCTCGGTTTTTTCCATGCCGGCTTATATCTTGGCGCTGCTGCCGGTGCTGCAGCTCCAATCTTTGCACCGCATTTCTCACAAAACAATGCCCCCTCAACAAGGGGCGCACCACAATCTGGACAAACACCCACATTTATCACCTAAAAATAGAGCAGTTTCAGGGTATTTAGTCCCAAATTTCGCATGCTTCATTTCCCTCTCTCGGTATTTTTTAATTTTCTGTAAGACAACTTACAGAAAGTTTATATATATGCATTGCATTATAGGTAATGGGTAAATGTAGATGTATGTAAATGTTACAAAAAACAATTACAAAGGAAAGACCTACTACTCTGTACGAATTTTTGAAACACGCTACCGGAACAGAAAGAAAATTAACAAAGTAATAAAGAAAGTTGGAACCACAACCAACCTCAATGAAATTGAGAAACTTAAGAAAATCGCTTGGAATTACATCCTTGAAAAACAAAAAGACGTCAGGTTGTCATTATCTGAAATAAAAAGGATCAGACCGCAATCCCCTGTTGGATTAATAAAGATCATTGAAAAAATTTTTTCCAATCTAGGTATTATACAAAATCTGAAAAACACTTTTGTCAATAATTACGATGAATTAATAGAGGAAATTATCTACCACTTTTATTCAATTACATCCGAAAGAATGCTGTCTCTCATCACAGGAAAACCAAAAGACCGCTATTATCGACTACTTGATGATATTTTTCCGATAAAACGTGAACTTGAGAATCTGTTCTACAACGCTTTAGTAAAGAAAGGGATGATAACCCATCATGAGGTGAAAATTGATACAACTTCTACATATTTTGAAGGTAATAACATTTCCCTCGCAATGTATGGCTATTCAAGAGATCGTAGGGGCGATAAAAAACAGGTAATAATTTTACTAGTTTTAATAGATAATTATCCACTATTCTCATACATATTTGAGGGAAATAAAAAGGATGTAACACTTTTTCTGGATACAGTTAAAAACCTAAAAAGCCGGATTAAATCCAAGAGATTCATAATACTCTGTGATAGAGGATTTTTTGACCCAGGTTACTTAGATATACTGGATGATGATAAAATATTTTATGTCATGGCAGTTCCGCGTAGAAAAGGTGATTGGCCAGAATATCATAATAAAAAATCAAATGAGTTTTCTATAAGTGGAAGAAGAGTGATTCTCTATGAAAACCCTGAATTAAGAAAAAAACTATTGGAAGAGTTGGATGAAACCCTGAAAAAAATTGAGAATGATTTAAAAAGATTAACTCCGTCAGAAATAAAAAGGAAATACAAGTATGCACTCAAATTCATTAACATTAAAAAGAAAATACTAAAGAGGAAAATTGTTGAGAAAGAGAAAAAAGTTTTAGGTAGATGGATTGTGATAACAAACTTGGAAGATAAGTCAAGGGATGAAATTATTAATGACTACAAGTCGTTACAGGAGATAGAAAGAAATTTTCGGGTATTAAAAAGTGGGTTAAATCTGCGTCCAGTGAATCACAGCAGAGATAATAGATGCATAGCACACATATATCTCTGTGTTCTTACATTACTTATAAAACACATAGTTGAAAAAAAGTTTGGAAAAGATGAACTTGAAGAAATAAAGAATATCTTTTCCTATGAGATAGTAACAGAAAAAGGCGTGTTAGTCTGGACTGAGAAGTTTTAGTGTCATACAAAAAATACATATTTTATCGTCAGTAAGGTTTAAGTAGTGCGAAAGTTGGGTTTAGAGATAACTATCAATGTTAGCTTCTTTCTTAAAATAAAATAAGAACAGGAACAGGCAAAATTCCTACAGGAAATGCGATGGAAAAGTGTGAAGCACTTTTCCGTGCTAAATACAATTTTTCTGTTTGTCTTTCTTTTCTTCCCAACATAAACATTTAAGTATCACCTGAGATATATAAAACACTGTGATAGTATGGAAAACAGAATAGAGATTAACCCTGAGGTTATGGCTGGGAAGCCTGTGATAAAAGGTACAAGATAAAAAAGTTAACCAACACACCAACTATTTTATCCTATATTCTCAAACGCCTTCTCTGTAATCCTTTTTTCCTCATGGTCTTGTTTAAACATCTTGCTCACAGTATATGCAAGTATGAATGACAGTGGTATGGCTATGAACAGCGGGTCAAGCATGTTGATTTTGTAGGATGCAACCATTGTTTTCCCTATTATGCTCGGCGCTGTTTTGAAGTAAACAAGCATGTACCACAGGATGGTGAATAAAAACCCTCCTAGCATCCCAGCCCATGCACCAGCCCTGCTTATTTTCCTCCAGTAAAGCGTTAAAGTATATACTGCAAGGAATGTTCCGCCCATGAGTCCAAAGAAGAAAGCGCACATGAATGCCACAACATCCGGCGGCCTAAGTGAAAGTATGAGTGTTGCAATCACAATGCCTATGGTTGCGTATCTTGTGACCTTCACAGATTTTTCACCAGATATCCCTTTCTTTATTGCCTTGTCATATATGTCCCTGCCAACACATGCCCCTGCTGTGTGAAACAAACCGGATGCTGTTGACATTGCTGCTGCAAGTACCGCGAAAAGGAAGAGGAAAACAAACCATGATGGGAAAAGATTATTAACTACCAGAGGAAGAACCTGATCAGGGTTTGGGGTGCCATTAGACTTTAAAGGAAACATCCATCCATTGTCTACCATAAAAACATTGCATAATGGTCCTATGCAGAACGCTGTGAATGTCATCAGTAATATAAATATTGCACCGTATGGTACTGCAAGCCTCAGTGCCCTCTCATCCTTTGCAGTAAGATAACGTACAACAAGCTGAGGCTGCGCCAGGACTCCTATGCCTACACCAAAAATCAGTGTCAGTAGCATCATGAATGGTTTTGAAAGAAATGGTGGAAGTGATGTTAAACCGTTTGGCGCCTGTGTTGCTGCAGGACTCCCTATCCCTGCCAGATCAGCAGATGTCAGTGATGCTGCTGCCTCATGCGCTGGCCCTACTCCTCCAAGCATGGCGTAAACCCATACTGTCAGGATAATCATTCCTACTACCATCAACACACCCTGCAGGGTATGGGTCCACATGACAGCATACAAACCTCCGATAACAAGATATATCCCTACAATGACTGTGAATATTATTACACAGGCCTCATAGGATATACCGAATGACACCTGAATGAGTGATGCTATTGCAAGAAATACTGCTGCTGTGTATGCTACCATAAACACTGAGATTATGCCTGCTGAAACACCCTGCAGTTTTGTTGAGTTAAACCTTTTTCCAATAAGCTCAGGCATTGTTAAAGCATTTAAAGAAAGGCCCATTTTTCTTGTTCTGAAACCATAAAAAACAAACGCTATAAATATGCCAACAAAAATGTTGAGGAATGCAAGCCAGAGTATACCATAACCGTATACTGATGCTATGCCTGAGAATCCTATGAGCGCAACTGCGGATATGAATGTTGCACCGTATGAGAATGCTATCACAAGCCCGCCCATCTTCCTGCCTGCAACAAAGTAATCCTCCGCTGTCTTGGTTTTCCTGTAACCAAGGTATCCTAGGATTATGTACACCGCAGCAAACAATGCCATGAAAATTATGAATGATGCAGCCTCCATTATTCCTCCTCCTTCTTTTTTTTCTTTCTTTCTTTTATGTACTCAGTATAAACACCATAAACAACACACAGTATCGTGGCAAGTATGCATCCAAGCCACGCAGCAAACACAAATGGGTCCATACCAAGAATCATTCAATCACCGTTTGAGGATAGAAGGGTTTGTTTCAATTTATAGTTTTCTCAATCATAAAACTTAAATTCTCATAGAGGTATCAAACAGTATGCCTTTCACACCATTTCATCTTGGACCAGCAATGCTTCTTGGTTTCAAATATGAAAGAAAACTGGACTTAATGAGCCTGGCACTGGCTAGTGTTGTGCTGGATGTAGAGCCTGCTTTGAATATAATAATAGGAAAAGGAGATGTGCACGGTTTTTTCCACTCGTTTGCTGGTGCAACAATAGCTGGAGTAGTTATGATTGTTTTACTGCATTTTCTGAACCCCGCTGTGAACAGATTGAGAAGTCTGTTCAGGGTTGAGCAGGGCTCATCATTAAAAACAACTGCCAGCGCAGTTTTCCTTGGCATTTATCTTCATGTTTTCCTTGACTCATTCCTTTATCCTGAGATTAAACCACTTTATCCTTCATCATACAATCCAATGTTCAATCAGGATTTTTTGATAATATCCTATGTGGTTATCTATTTGTTTTGTGCTGTAACACTTATCATAGCATTTTCCATGTACAAAAGAAGACTATGAATAGAAAATTATATTTTAACACAGGTGTTTACACCAGTTATGGAATACTGGGACAAAAAGATTGAAACAATGAATCTGAGGGAGTTAAAAAAACTTCAGTTAAGAAGCCTGAAAAAAACAGTTAGATATGTTTATGAAGGAAACCGGTTTTACAAGGAAAGACTGAAAAAAGCAGGCGTTGGTCCTGATAACATAAAAAGTCTGAAGGATGTTGAAAAAATCCCTTTTCTGACAAAGGATGACCTGAGAAAATACTATCCTTTTGGTTTGGTCTGCGTTCCAATGAATGAAATTGTTGAGCTCCATGCATCCTCGGGAACAACAGGCAAGCCTGTTGTTGGACCTTACACAAAAAATGATTTAGAAATCTGGTCTGAGGTTATGGCTAGGTGTTTGTATGCAAATGGATTAAGGAAAAATGATGTTATGCAGAATGCATACGGTTATGGTTTGTTCACAGGCGCCCACGGGTTTGAAAAAGGGGCACAAAAAATAGGTGCCCTTGTTGTACCAACAAGTTCCGGTAACACAAAACGCCAGATTCAGCTTATGCTTGATTTTGGAACAACTGCGCTTGCCTGCACACCGAGTTACTCATTATATGTTGCGGAAGAGGCTGTGAAGATGAATCTGAATCCTAAAAAGGATTTCAAACTCAGACTTGGATTGTTCGGGGCTGAGGCATGGTCGGATGAGATGAGAAAGAAAATTGAGGAAACATGGAATATAAAAGCATTTGAGCATTACGGTCTTACCGAGCTCATAGGGCCTGGTGTTTCCCTTGACTGCGGTAAAGGGAAGGGTTTGCATGTAAACGCGGACCATTTTCTGATGGAGGTTATTGACCCAAAAACAGGCGAAACATTAGAGGAAGATGAGAAAGGCGAGCTTGTTTTCACAACACTTACAAAGGAGGCTTTCCCTGTTTTCAGGTTCAGAACAAAGGACCTTGCATCCTACACTGAGGAGAAATGTGAATGCGGAAGAACCCTGCCGCGCCATTCAAGAATAATGGGTAGAAGCGACGACATGATGAAGGTGAAGGGCGTTATTGTTTTCCCATCGCAGATTGAGGAGGCATTGATGAAGGTAAAAGGTGTTTCTGAGAACTACCAGATAGTAAAATACAAAAAAGGTGTTGTTAGAGAACTCGGGGTTAAGGTTGAGCCTACAGTTTCAATGTATAAAAAAGGAAACCTAAAAAATCTGAAAAAACAGGTGGAGGATGAAATCTATTCTGTGCTGAATCTCAGGATTGGCGCAAAAATCGTCAAGCCAGGAAATCTGCCGAGAAGTGAGGGGAAAGCAAAAAGGGTTGTTGATTTGACGGGGTGATGAGAAACAACGGCTTTAAATTAGAATTCATGAGAAGAAAGCGGTAGAACGGAAGATTAATATGTCATAAAAACACTTAAAGTATTATTATGAAACAAAATAAAAATTCCTCTGGAACAGAATACAAAAAACTTATGAATCAAGCCAAAAAAATGCCTGGCGTTGCAGAACTGATGGAAGTGTATGGAGAGTATGAGTTATTACTCCGTCAGACTAGGGAATATTTTGGTGAAATGGAACCAAAGATTATTCTTTCCACAACTGATGCTTCAGCCTAAGTTTTTTGGTAGGTGGTATGATGCCAACTTGGGGAGAAATTCTGTCTGAATTAAAGGAGACAGCAAAAACAGAAAAACAACATTGCTTTGATGTTGTACGGCGAAAATATCTTGTGAATCTTTATGAAAAAACCAAAAGAAACGTTATTCTTTATGCCACAAAATGGACCCATGGAGGAGTTTCTCCTAGTGCAGTTAGTATAACAGATGAAGATATTCAAGGATTGATGGAAGTAATACATGGTCTAAAAGGTCCTAATCTTGACTTGATCCTTCATAGTCCTGGTGGCTCAGCAGAGGCAACAGAAGCATTTGTTTCATATCTGAGGTCAAAATTTGATAATATTCAGGTGATTGTTCCATACGCAGCCATGTCAGCAGCCACAATGCTCGCATGTGCAGGAAACAAAATAGTCATGGGAAAACATTCATTTCTGGGACCAATAGACCCCCAGATGATTCTTCATACGCCTCTTGGTGTGAAATCTATTCCCGCAGAATCTATTAAAGAACAATTTGAATTAGCCAAAGAAGAGTGTCATGACCCGAAGAAGCTGGGGACATGGCTTCCAATTTTAGGGCAGTATGGACCTGCACTCCTTGTTGAGTGTGACCATGCCATAAGTTTATCAAAAGAGTTAGTGACAGAATGGCTTGAATCCTATATGTTTGGCGGACGAAACGATGCAGCAACACTATCTAAAAAAGTTGCTAAGGACCTAACAGCACATAAAGACTTCAAAAGCCATGGTCGACATATAAACCGTGAAAAAGCAAAAAGTTTTGGTCTTGTTATTGAGGATCTAGAAGATGATCAAGAACTACAAGATCTTGTGTTATCTGTATTTCATGCTACAACTCATACTTTTAATGGCACACCTGCAGTAAAGATAATTGAAAACCATGAAGGGAAATCCTTTGTAAAGCATGAAAGGATGGTAGTAATTCCACCACCGGGAACATCACCCAAACCCATGAAACCCTCAAAATAGAGGGGCGTTGAAGGGAAAGCAAAAAGGGTTGTTGATTTGACGAAATGAATGTGAGCAAAGAGCACTTTTTTATGATCTTTATTTTTAGCACATGTAATATTACTCTTATCGCTTGTAACTTACCTTTAACACCCATGAACTGAGAGTTTGGTTTGATAGTATTTGTTGTTCTTATATTTCCTGAAATCACCCATTCCATACAACTTTTGTGCATGCGAAGCAAGTTTGTATATTCTATTTGTATAACTTTTGGGTGCATAGGCTCCACTAAAGAGTTCCTGATATTTTTCTATGAGATAGGGGAATTCTTTTTTTAGAAATGCAAAATATCTCTCTTTACAAGATTTTTTAAGGTTTAATACCGATGAGATAACAAAATCAGCTCCCGCCTCAGCAATTGAACCCATTACGTCATTTATTGCTTGTTCATCATCAGTTAAGTAGGGCAATATAGGAACGAAAAGTACCCCTACGGGCACTTTTGCCATAGATAATTTATGAATAGTATCTAATCTATCTCCAGTTGAAGGTGATTTTGGTTCTATCTTTTTTCTCAATTCCTCATCTGTAGTTGTGATTGTAATAATAACATTCAAAAAAGTTCGCCGGGCAATGTTTTCAAGAATGTCTGTATCCCGCAATATTAAATTTGATTTGGTACCTATAATTAGTGGATTTTCATATTTGAGAAAAATCTCTAAAATATCCCGTGTGATTTCATAAATGTTTTCAGCAGGTTGATAAGGATCTGTAACAGAACCAACGTATACCAATGGTTTCCGCCACCAATATCTTGAAAACTCAGCATCCAATACATCTCTTGCATTCTTTTTCACCATGATAATTTGTTCAAAGTCTTTGTCAGAATTTAAACCTAGATATTCATGGGAGTAACAACCATAACAATATACACATGAATGTTCACACCCTCTATATGGATTTATTGTCCATCTAAATGGCAGGAATCTGACATTAATTTTGTGAAGTAGTGTTTTACAGGTAATAGTTTGATAAGATGCTTTCGTCGATAGAGGGTATGTCATTTCTTTGCCCCACTCGCTAGACATATGAATCGGACTTTACAACTTTTGCAATCCTTTACATGCATTCCACCATTAACCCCAACAAGAATGATAAATACTACCAATAATCCAACACCAAAATATGATAGTCCATCGATTACAAAGACAATAATCATCCCAATTATTGGCAATACCATCAAAACAGCCCAGGTTAAGCCTGCTAACTTTGCACCTAACTGCTGGTTTCCAGAACCTTTCTCATAACCCAGTCTAGCTGCTAACTTGCCCCAGCCGCAGTGACACCACTTGTCATAATAATAGCAGTGTGTACATAAATGTTTGCGAATTACGAACGTGAGCATTAATACCAAAAATATTGCATAAATCATCGAGATTATAGGGATTCCATGAAAGTTTATTAATGGATACATCCCAATAAAACCGATCATTATTGTTATGACAAATAAAATATTCTCGCCTATTGCATAAGATTTTTTTGCTTCATCAATTCCATTTTTATAGAGTTCTTGTTTATTCATATCACTACCAACTATCTAAATTATATAGCCTTTTATTAGCCCTTTGCTCTTGATTGCGTATAACTCCTTATATACAAACTTAGTTCGCATATCATTCCGTTCTAGCACCATATCCAAACTTATCTCTTCTTTTTCTTTGAAGATTTCTTTTTTGCTGTTTTCTTTTTACTGCATTTACCACATGGCATATATTTTTCACCTCAAATGTTAATGCGCATCCAGCCATTTAAACATTATCAAATATTGAAGAACAATCCTTATTTATTTCACCATTTCTACTCTTTGTTTTCCATATCCTCAAAAACCTTCTGGATCAAAGGTTTAAGTATTGGGATATCTCTTTTAACAACTTCCCAAAGGATCTCCAGATCAACCCCAAAATATTCATGAACCAATCTGTCCCTCATTCCAGCCATTTTCCTCCAAGGGACCTCCGGATATTTCCCCTTTATTGACTTTGGGATATTTTTTTGTTGCTTCTCCGATGATTTCAATAGCCCTTATCACTGCATAAATCACTTTCTTATCTTTTGCAAAGTAATCAAAATCCATTCCCTCAGTAAATTTTCCAATGTCACATATAGAATCAAGAATGTCCTGAACATAATCCCCGTATTCCCTTTCCTTCATGTATAAACAACCTCCTCCAAGATGTGTTTCCCAATTCTCGGCTTTAAGGCTTTCTTGGATACAAGGTCAACATTTACACCCAACGTTTTCTTCAGATACTCTTCCATGTCCATAAACTCAAAAAGACTTACTGGAGCTTCAAACTCCACAAGGATATCAAGGTCGCTTTTCCCTTTCTGCTCATCTCTTACATAGGAGCCAAAAATGCCTATTTCTTTAACGTTGAATCTCTCCCTTAAAATAGCCTCATTTTCTTTCAGTATTTCCTTTATCTCTTCAAGTGTTTTCTTTTTCTTTATTCTCTCCTTCATTTAAATCCTCAAGAACAAATGTGCATTTAACCATTTAAACATTATCAAAACAAAATCTTATCTTGTTAGTTTTCTGATGAACCTGTTGAAAACTGATTCCCTGTTCCTTTTCACCATTTCCTCCCATTTCTCCAGAGCCTTCTCCGTTGCATCACCGTGAAAACCTTTTTCTGATTTTGTTTTTAAACCCTCAAGTTCTCCCTGGTCCAGCCAGACGCCGCTGCAGGACAGGCATACTAAACTCAGCAACATGGATTTTTACGTAGTATCTCAACCGAAAATGTTTCGGTTGCTGAGTTTACATCAACCTCAATCTCCTCAGCACTCTCAATATCCATTAACCCGCCGCACCTGGGGCAAACAAGCTCGCTTTTACTCTGAGTACCTATGTTTTTTGTAAGATAATCAGAAAGTTTTCTATCCTTCAAAATTTTGTTTAGTTCATCTTTATCAAACCAGACACCGTTGCATTTAGGGCAAACATCTATTATCACATTGGGTCCTAAAACATTTATTTCTGTTTGATTCATTTTAACCCAACATCTTGCTTCTTTTCTCTTTCCGCAAGTCGCTTTCTCTTTTCTTTGTGATGTACTCCCAGCCATAAATGGCTGGGCTTCTTATGTTGATACGAACTTATCTAAAGATGCTTGTGCAACTGCTTGATTCCTAACATAGTTGATC
>JASEEW010000055.1 GCA_030019485.1 Thermoplasmatales archaeon
CTAATGTTAAGCCCAATGCTGATACGCCCAAACTCTTGATAGATACTTTTCCGGGCGTTTCTTACACCGTCATTGGAACGAAAGTTTTAGTGTAAACTTTCTTTGAATACAAATTTTTTCTCAAAAAAACCAAATAGACTCGGCTTAGGATTAGCTAAAATACATTTTCGGAAACATTTTGATGCTTAAACCACGTACGAATTGTTGCAGAAAAATTTAAAAACCGAGCGTCAGCTTTTTATATTCAAAACAACATTCCCATTTTACAAATTTGGGGTAGGAAACATGACAGAAGAAAACAAAGAAAAGGACTTAATGGTGCTGTTAGGGGAGAAAAGGGTTTTTAAACCTTCAGAGGAGTTTGTGAATCAGACAAACGTTAAGAAATGGATGGATGAGCATAACATAAAAGATTATGATGAACTCCTGAAAAAATCCGGTGACAAACCTGAACAATTCTGGGATGAGATGGCGAAGGAAAACACATCACTGAACGGGTACAGTAAGGTTCTGGAATGGAAGCTTCCTTACGTAAAATGGTTTGTAGGTGCAAAATACAACATTGTTAATGATGCGCTGGACAGACATATAACCAATGGGAAAAAGGACAAAATAGCATACATATTTGAGGGGGAGCCTGGTGATGTTAGAAAACTAACCTACAACGACCTGTATATTGAGGTAAACAAACTTGCGAATGCATTAAAAAGTCTTGGTGTGAAAAAAGGTGACAGAATAAGCATTTATCTTCCAATGATACCTGAGCTACCTATAGCCATGCTTGCATGTGCAAAAATCGGTGCGATACATTCTGTTGTTTTCTCAGGCTTCTCAGCACTCGCATTCAGGGATAGGGTGAGTGATTGCGAGTCAAAAATTGTTATCACATGTGATGGGTTTTACAGAAAAGGAAAAATAATGGATTTGAAAAAACAGGCTGATGAGGCACTGGAAAATGCCCCAAGTGTTGAGAAGGTTATTGTTTATAAAAGAACAGGTAAACCTGTTTCTTGGAATGAGTCAAGAGATTTATGGTGGCATGAGATTGTGAAAGACCTACCGGAAACATGTGAGACTAAAAAAATTGATGCAAATGACACATTGTACATTCTTTACACCTCAGGTACAACAGGAAAACCAAAAGGAATTATGCACGCACACGGCGGATACTCTGTCGGAACATCTGCAACGCTCAAATGGGTTTTTGATTTAAAGGAAAACGATGTCTGGTGGTGTGCAGCGGATATAGGATGGGTTACAGGACACAGCTACATTGTTTATGGGCCTCTAATCCTTGGTATGACCTCAGTGATATATGAGGGGGCACCTGATTATCCTGCGCCTGACAGATGGTGGTCCATAGTTGAAAAGTATAAAGTATCAGTTCTTTACACATCACCAACAGCCATAAGATTGTTCATGAGGCATGGTGAGGAATGGGTCAAAAAACATGATTTAAGCTCTCTGAGACTGCTTGGCTCTGTTGGTGAACCCATAAACCCTGAGGCATGGATGTGGTACTACAAATATATTGGCAGGGAAAAATGTCAGATAATGGATACATGGTGGCAGACAGAAACTGGTTCCTTTGTTATATCGCCACTTCCTATTACACCATTAAAGCCTGGTTCTGCTACAAGGCCACTACCTGGTTTCAGAGCAGAGGTTTATAATGAGAGTGGAAACCCTATTCTAAGTGCAGGGGGTAACCTTGTTCTCCTTAACCCCTGGCCCGGAATGCTCAGAGGTCTTTATAAAGCCCCTGATAAATACATGGAAACATACTGGAAAAAATTCCCAGGCACGTACCTGGCTGGTGATGTTGCGCGTAAGGATGATAACGGCTATTTCTGGGTGCAGGGAAGGGCTGATGATGTTCTCAATGTTTCAGGGCACAGGATAGGAAACTCAGAGGTTGAGTCCGCACTGGTGAGCCATGCAAAAGTTGCGGAAGCAGCAGTAATAGGCAAACCACATAAGGTGAAAGGAGAAAGCCTGATTGCATTTGTTGTTTTGAAAAAGGATGTTGAACCAGCAGATGAACTAAGGGTTGAGTTGCGCGACCATGTAAGTAAAGAAATAGGAAAGATAGCGAGGCCTGATGAAATCTGGTTTGTCAGGGATGTCCCAAAAACAAGAAGCGGAAAAATCATGAGAAGGGTTATAAGAGCAAAGGCAATAGGCGCGCCAGTTGGTGATATATCCACACTTGCAAACCCTGAGGCTGTTGAGGAGATAGGAAAGGCGAGATAAAGCCTTTATCCTTTGCCATAAAATATCTTTTCCCTGCGCTTCCAAACATATTTCACAATAGAACCAAAAATTGCAAACCAAAGCAATGCAAGGGGGACAAACAAAATAAGTCCCAGAAGTTGGCTTATAAAAAAGATTATTGACAACAAAACAATGACAAATGTTATTATTGCAACACCTATTATTAATTTAGGGAAAATTTTCTCTTCAAAATTGCTATAAGGAGATAAAGTGGAATCAAATGGATAGTTATGCCCTGCTTCTTTAGTATCCTGCTGATTTTGACTATCTTCCATAGAAGAGCATGCCTATATGTGTTGATATTTCTTTCTAAAAGAGTGTACAAAAAAGTTTACATTCATTTCCTCTTAAGTCCTTTTACAAACTATGAAATTATCAAAATTTGACCATTATTCTGCAAAAATCTTTATATATTATGTACTACCATAGTGTACCATGGTGATGCTATAATGGAATCTGTTACAGCGAAATTTACAAAAAAAATTGTCTTGGAAATGGATAATCTGATAACTGAAGGCTGGTATGCAAACAGGTCAGAGATGATTCGGGATGCGGTCCGAAGGTTTCTTGAGAGGCGTGATAGGATAAGACTTGAGAAGGCTGTTGATGAAGATATAAGATGGGGACTGCATGGCGAATAAGACAGGGGTATCTGACACTGGACCCATAATACATCTCTCTGAAATTAATCATTTTAGATCCTTTAGAGTTTTTCAGAAAGTTTTCGTGACGTATGAAACTTATATGGAAGTGAAATCAAAGAAACTACCAGGCTATAATGAAATAGATTCCAAACCCATTATCCCGGTACATCTAACTGAGCAGGAAAGAATTGTTGCTGAAGGAATCTCTCTTGAGTACAATTTGAAAATAAATGATGCTACTGTAATTGCGTTATCAAAATGCAGGAGCATCCCAGTCCTGCTTACAGATGATTTAGATGTGAGGGAATGCGCTAAACATGTTGGGATAAAACCAGTCGGTTCTATCGGTATTCTGCTCAGAGCCTATAGGGAAAATAAACTTTCATACGAAAAACTGATGCATTATTTGGATTCACTGATAACTGATTCGTCACTGTTTATCACACCACGTTTAATAAAAAGGGTTAAAAAAGAAGTGAAAAGGTACAGAAAAAAATAATAAAATTATAGGTGTGCAAAAAAGTAATGATTATTTTCCTTAAATTTCACAATCAGTAGTTAAAGCCCGTACTCATCTTTTGTATCCTATCCTTCTCAGGAACGCCTTTCTTTCTTTAACATCATTCTCTGATTCAATACCTTTTGATTTTTCTCCATCAACAACACCAAGTATCCCTCTGCCCTTCTCTGTTTCAGCAACTATTACCTCAGCATCGTTTGCTGTTGCACAGTAAATACTGCAAACCTCAGATATATTTTTCACTGTGTTCAGAACATTGACTGGAAAAGCATTTTTCATCATTATGATAAAGGTATGCCCGCATGAAAGGCTCAAAGCGTTTTTCCCTGCAAGATTTTTTAATTCATCATCGTTTCCTTCTGTTCTAACAAGGCAGGGCCCTGATGATTCACAGAAACCAACACCAAACTTTATGTTCGGCGAAGATGTAACCATTGCCTCATAAATATCCTCCACTGTTTTTATGAAATGGCTCTGCCCAATAACAATGTTAATATCCCCTGGTTTCTCAATCTTTACTGTTTTCAACTCCATGCTATCACAGAAACAGGATAGCTCTAAGAATTAAAAATCTTTCCGCCAGAGTAGACGAAGAAGAGAATAATTTATATATTGGGAGGAGCATAGGTTATCATAGGAGGAATAAAAACTGTGTCTAACAAAAAATTTATGGGAACATGGCTGACATTCACAGTTGTTTTTTTGTTATGCGCACCGTTGTTCATCGGAGTGGTTAATGCAGATAATGCATCAATTTCTCATCCTGAAAATGATGGATTAACAACTGC
Organism: Thermoplasmatales archaeon; assembly: GCA_030019485.1. Classification (GTDB taxonomy): domain Archaea; phylum Thermoplasmatota; class JASEFT01; order JASEFT01; family JAUWIS01; genus JASEEW01. The sequence continues at coordinate 4,227 of JASEEW010000055.1, forward strand.
TGAGGAGATAAATATCAGTGAAACAAACAGGATTATTGAGTTAAGTTTTGATTTCCTGAGGCCAACAGTTGAGAAAAACAGGGGATATGATACTGTCGTCATAAATGGGTTGCAGAATCATGCTCTGCCAGGTGAGCCAGAACTTCCTTTTAAAACCGTGAAAATACTTCTGCCTGAAGGAAAAAATGTTTCCTCCATTAATGTGACATCGTCCGGCAAAACAATGCTGGATGGAGGTTTTATCATAGAACCAGGGCGGAAACCTGTTCCGCTCATGGACGGAGAAGATGAGCAGATATCACAGGAATCATCAAAATCACTGCCCTATGATACTGTATTGAAAAATAAACAGGATAGAACCCCATCAAACCAGACAATATACTCATCATCAGAGTCTTTCCCAGGAAAACTTTACCATAATCTTGGTGTGCAAACCTTCAGAGGATACAGAATCCTTATTGTGAATCTTTATCCTGTTCAGTACATACCAAAAACTGGTGAAATATATTACTTCAAAGAAATGAGAATAACTGTTGAAACAAGAAATGCAGAAACCTGCGATTTGTTCCGAGGGCTGCAAAAGGATGAGGCTGGTGTTAAAACCATGGTTGACAACCCTGAAATTGTGGAAACATATGGGATGGGAACAAAAACTGTTCAGCAGTCATCCATTGTAAACTCTCTTAATAGTTATGATTATGTGATTATCACAAACAATGCATTAAATTCCTCAGCAGGGGCGTACACATTCCAGGATTTGGCTGATTACAAAAACAGCAAAGGGATTGCAACTACAATTGTTACTGTGGAAAACATATTAAATGAATCCGCATACTGGGACTCTAATCCTTTATTCAATGATACCCAGGCAGTAATAAGGAACTTTATCATTGATGCATACATGAACTGGGGAATAGAGTACATGCTACTTGGTGGTGATGATGAGATTATCCCTCATAGAGGTTTCTATGTAGATGAAGGATTTTATTGGGATGAAGACATACCATCTGATTTGTATTATTCTTGTCTTGATGGGAGTTTCAACTATGATAATGATAATTACTGGGGCGAGATAAATGATGGCTTAAACTACGATGAAAACGATTTATTCGCTGAGGTGTATGTTGGCAGGGCACCGGTTGACTCTACAGATGAATTATCAAATTTTGTGTTCAAGACACTGTCGTATGAAAAATCAGATGATGCTTATCTTCGTAATGTAAGAATGGTTGGTGAAAACATGGGTTGGGCTGTGTGTGGTGGTGATTACAAGGATGAAATAAAGTATGGTAGTTCAAATTATGGGTATACAACAGTTGGCATTCCTAATGAGTACAATGTGAGCACCCTATATGACAGAAATGGTGTTTGGCAAAAATCTGAGATTATCAGCATTATAAACAACGGCGTTCACATAGTAAACCATATGGCGCATACTGATGTAAACTTTATCATGAAAATGACAAATAATGATGTAAAAAATCTTGAGAACAGCAAATATTTTTTTGGTTACTCGCAGGGATGCTATGCTGGCTCATTTGATAATAGAAGGAGCGATGGTAATTACGGAGATGATTGTATTGTAGAAGATTTCGTAACAACCCATGCTGGTGCTTTTGCGTTCATAGCAAACTCAAGATACGGCTGGGGCAGTTACTATGATACAAATAGTCCTTCCCAGCATTTTGACAGAGAATTCTTTGATGCATTATTTGGTGAAAACATAAGGGAACTTGGCAGGGCGAATCAGGATTCAAAAGAGGACAGTGTTGGTTTCATCTCTGACCCGATAATCAGATGGTGCTATTATGAGGTTAATTTGTTTGGCGACCCAACAGTGAGAATCAAGTCTCCTGTTAAACCTGAGCATGATATAGAGGTCAGGAAACTGGATGCGTCTAGGTACGGACTGCCAAACGAAACAATAACGGTTAAAGCAGGTGTTTACAACAACGGGCAGAACACTGAAAACGTTACAATAGACCTCATTGTAAACAGCATTACTGTTAACTCAACACTGATTTTAAACATGGTTAATGACACCTATCAGTGGGTCTGGTTTAACTGGACACCAACCGCAAATGGCGTGTATGAGCTGTGTGCTTGTGCAGAGTTTGTACCAGATGAAAATGTCACTGACAACAACAGGGCAAACACAACAGTGATTGCAGGGCCTGATATTGCAGTAAACAGCATATCAGCATCAGATTACATTGAGCTGAACACCACAAGCACGATAAACGCCACAGTAACAAATCTTGGCATGACCAATGAATCAAGCATTGTAATTGATTTCATTGTCAATGGTACCACTGTTGATAACATATCAGTATCCATATTAAGCGGTGAGAGTGCGGATGTAACCTTCAACTGGACACCAACAACTGAAGGAAGTTATAATGTCATAATTTATGCGGAGCCTGTTGCAGATGAATATTTCGTTACCAACAACCTATTGAACAAAACAATACTGGTGTTCGCAATCAAAGGATACATTAATGTGGCGGTGGTTGACTCATGGGGCACAGACAACCCTGATTCTGCTGTTTGGGATGAAATAAACATGCACTGGTACAACTATGGTAATTATGTTGTTTCAATAGATTATACTTCGCTTAACAAGGAGAATATCACATATTCTGATATTGTCAACTCTGGCGCGGATGTATTAATGATTTCAGATGCATGGGACCCAGGGATATACAACCCTGATTGTAACTGGGAGTTCACTGATGATGAAATTAATGCAATTAACCAGTACATTAATGATGGGCATGGCCTGATTGGCACAGGCGGCACATTATGCTCCTATTCTCCAAACAACATGAAGCTTGCACCATTATTTGGATTAAATACCTCCGCTGTTGGTGTCAGGGCTGAGGATTTCTCACAAAATTTTAACATAATCTACCAAGAAAATCCGTTGTTTACAAAGATAACAAATCCGTATCCTACAAGCATACCATGGACAGTAACAAATCTGATGCTAAACGAATCAAACCCTAATGGAAAGGCTGCTAACTCAACAGACAATAGAGCAATGATTGTTGAGTACAACAATGTTTATGCATCCATATATTTCACACATATGCCAGAGTTTATTTACAGGTCAAACAGCTACGATAAGCAAATTGTTTACAACTCATTTGTATGGGCAGAAATGAACTGCAACCCAACATACGATGTTGCTGTTACATTTTTCCAGGCACCTGCTTATCTGGAAATAGGGCAAAATACATGCGTGGGTGCAATAATAAAAAATAATGGCGTTGAAAATGAAAATGTCACGGTAAACCTCATATTGAATAACACAACAATAAACACCACTCTAATATCATTGGAGAAAAACTCATCACAAAAAATAGTGTTCAACTGGGCCTCTGATGTAGAAGGGGAATACAACATTGGCATAACTGCATCTATTCCAAATGAAAATATTACAGCGAACAATTTTGCAGAGAAAAAAATTACAGTTATATCCACACCTCATATTTCTTTTTCACCATCCTATTTTAACATAAATATTACAAGATTGGAAACAGTAAACAAAACATTGGTTTTATGTAATGATGCAGATGCAACAGGGGTTCTTGAGTTTGATATTAATACAGAGCCCTGGATCACAGCAGCACCAAAGAATGGAACAGTGGATATAGGATGCGAAACAAATATTACATTCACAATCAATCCAGCAATGCTGGATGTTGGAGAATACGGCCCTGATATTGTTATAAACACAAATGATTTTTATAAAAACCAGATTTTAATAACATTACATTTAGTTGTTTCCAATGTTTTGCCAGTGGCTGATGCGGGGAACGATAGATGGGTGAATGAAAATGAGGTTGTAATGTTCAACGCATCAGAATCCTATGACCCAGATGGAAAAATAACAAACTATACATGGGATTTCGGCGACGGGAAAAAAGGATATAATATGACAGTAAATCATTCCTATCCTGTTTACGGTGACTATACAGTTACATTAACAGTTGAAGATGACGATTTCTGCTTTAATCAGGTAACGATATCCATATTTGTGAATGCTTTGCCAAGAATAAACATAGAGGGAAATGTTAAAGAGATTTATACAAATGAGAACACAATTTTCAACGGTTCTGCATACGACCCAGATGGGTGGATAACAATCTATGAATGGGATTTTGAGGATGATGGAGTATTTGATTTGTCCTCAAACAAAACAGGCGGAACATATCATGCCTATCTGCATAGCGGTATTTACACCGCTGTTTTCAGGGTAACAGACAATAAAAATGCCTGTTCTGAAGATGCAGTAACAGTAATTGTTCACAACAGAGCGCCCTATGTGAGCATAAACACAAACAGGACAGAGGTCTACACATATGAGGAGATAGCGTTCTCCGCATCTGAGTCAGGGGATACTGATGGTGAGATAATAAACTACACATGGTGTATTTGTGCTTTCACTGTTGGTTGCGGTAAGAATCTTACTCATAGCTTTGAAGATGATGGAAACTACACTGTGAGTCTATCTGTTACAGATAATGACGGAAAAACAAACACAACCACAGTAAAAATCATTGTGAAAAACAGACCGCCTATTCCGAATATTATTCTCAGCGAGACAACGATAAATACATATGAAAATATAACATTTGACGCCACAGAATCCTATGACTTAGATGGAACAATACTGGTTTACATATGGAATTTTGGTGATGGAAACATGGGCACAGGCATTAATGTGAGCCATGCCTACAATAATGACCACATATATCCTGTTACACTAACAATTATAGATGATGATGGAGCAATAACAAGGAAAACAATCAATGTTACGGTAAATAACAGACCGCCAAGGTCAGACTTCGCATTCTCATCAGAGTCCCCAAATATTTTTGAGTCTGTTAATTTTACAGATACATCTGGAGACATAGATGGTTTTATTGTTGCTTGGCATTGGGATTTCGGTGATGGAAACATAAGTTATGAGCAAAACCCAAAACACGCTTATTCTAATGCCGGTAACTATTCTGTAACCCTAACAGTTGCAGACAATGACGGCGCAAACAGCACAATCACAAAACAGGTTCAGGTGTTTTTAGACACAGATGGGGACGGAATACCAGATGTAACAGACCCTGATGATGACAATGACGGCCTGACAGATGAAGAGGAAAAACTCCTTGGTACAGACCCGTTAAATCCTGATACTGATGGCGATGGTTATGACGACAAAGACGACCGTTATCCTTTGGATGCCAGTAAATGGAACCAGGGTGGAAAGCCAGCAATCATACCAGGTTTTGACGTTTTTGACATGGCTGCAGTCATAGGCGGGCTGTGTGTTTGCATTTTCATTCTAAAAAAGAAGAGAAGGCGGTTGTGATAAGTATTATCATTGTCCCCCCCTTTCCCAATCATAAAAAGAAAAAAGATTAAAACTTAGATGTACTCCTTCATTATTTCCTCCTTTTTAAGCAGTTTATTCAACTCTTTATTGAGTTTTCCCTCCAAACTTTTCTGCCCGGAAATAATTTTTTCCAACCTGTTTGTTGCATCTGGTGAATATTTACCTATGCCTATTGCTATCAACGCGGCATCTTTTGCCTGAGGATAGATTTCACCAATAGGAAAATATTCCCCCTCTTCTTCTATAATATGTCGCGCCCTTTCCGGGAAATCATCAATTTTTCTTCCAACACCGATTGGCCGGTAAGGTGTTTTCCATTCTGTTTTCATATGCCAGAGGGAATCGCAGCCCAGAATGTATGTGTCATAATGCCCTCTTTTGTCCCTTCCTCTGAGCACCTTCCAGTTTTCAGGTTTTTTATCGTATTTTCTCTTTATCTCAAACATTATCTGCTCAACAGTTTTCATTTTAATACTCTCCATGTTTTTTACACAAACTACCAGGTTTCTATAAGTAATCCTCTAACACGTTGAAAGTGAGCCACATTCTTTGTAACCACTAGCTCGTTGTTAGCCATAGCGATGCTTGCTATTAGAGTATCTATATCTCCTATCTCTTGCCCTGAGCGGATCAGCTCACTAGAAGCCCTGCCGAATATTTCGCAAGCTTCTACCGGTACATCAAGCAGTCTAAGTTTTGCGAGCAGCCCCGTAACTTTTCTGATTTTTGCAGCTGGGCTCGAGGAAAGCCACGCCCCTTTGAATAGTTCGCATGCGTTAATTGGTGTTGTGGATAGAACCTCATTTCTGTCAGCAAGATCTCTTAGCTTTTCTAATGCGTTTTTTTCTTTTCTGAGAAGGGCTATAAGAAAGTCCGTATCCAAGCAGGGCATTATATCTCCCTCTTTAGAAATTTAACCTTTGTTCGCAGGTTATAAACATTTTCAATCGCAGTTGCAAGTTCCTCATCTGTTTTCATATGTTCCACATATTTGAGTAGCCGGGCTGCGTTTT
>JASEEW010000056.1 GCA_030019485.1 Thermoplasmatales archaeon
CCTCCAAACCAACCTTGACTTGCATCTATATCCCATCCTTCGATAATGTATGGGTCTGCTTCTGTGCCTGAGCCTGAGGAAACACCATTCTCAGATGTGAAATCAGAGTTGCTCCAAATCCGGATTGGGTTATGGGAACCAAGAGCCCCTATGCTAAAACTGTATTCACTTGATGAAAACATGGGATGAACCTCACTCCCTGTGTTTACATCAACCCTGAGCGCGTAATCACCATACTCAAGTCCTGTTGTATCTATAGTACATTCATATTTAAGGTATCCTGGGTTGTCCCAATCATAACCATAACCCTCGCATCCATAGCCCCAGCCATCACCAAAATCATAGCCCTGCCCCTCATTTTCATCATAACCGTATAAATCACCGCATTTGTATATAGCAGTCATAGCAACCTGTGTTATGGATTCAATACAGCAGATTGGTCCTTGATGTTCTGTGATGGAGCCGTTTACATTGAATAAGACTTTATCCACTTGAGAGCCCTCGTTTTTAAGTGTGATCGTTAAATGATCTATTGGTATGAGTTCATCTGTATCTATCCTAACTTCAGCATAAAACTTTATCTTGCTACCCTGTGCATAACCATCCTGAAGATTGGAGATGCTTACACTCACCGCTCCGGAATGAGCAGGAGACAACACCAGTATTCCAAAAAGAATACTTGCCGCTATACAAACACTTATTATTTTCCTCTTAACCTTATGTTTTGTTATCATAGATATCACATAAACATCATTGAACTGTGAATATTTATCTTTTTGGTTAAAAAATGCTTTAAATCACATAAACATTACATTATTGTATGCTCACAAAGCGCTTCAACAGACATCAGTTAGAAATCATAGCACTTATAGTGCTAATAGTTTTTACGTTTTCTATTGCCTTCCTCCCTCGATATTATTATAAATACCCACTTCATATAGATGAATGGAACTGCATAATAAGCGCTAACTCGTTACTTCATGGAAAAAATGCAATGGCAACTGCACCCGGCTCAGATTTTGGTTTCATCACGTTTTTATGTGGTTTGAAAACAGCAACTGGGCTATCTTGGCCTGTAATATTTAGATATACCCCGAGCGTTATTTCTGTAATTTTTGTTCTGTTGGTTTATGCTTTAACAAAAAAATGGGGGCATGGATTAGAAAGCGCTTTTTTAGCAAGTTTACTACAAGCCACACCACGATTTTTAGGTTTTCATTTTTTAGTCCCTATGACAGTAGCTCTGATATGTGTTCTCATCTCTTTCATCCTGTTATTCCATTATAGAAAAAACTTTATTTATCCGTTGTTATTTGTTATTTGGCTCTTAGCATTTTTTGTGCATGGAACAACACCCTTAATCCTATATCTGTTAGTATTCGTATATGTTATATTAACTTTTAAAAAAGAGTTTTGGCATAGTATGAAACTGCTAATAGTTTTATGTAGCGTAGTAAGCATAGCGTCTATTTTAATATTTCCATATCTAAACATGAACTGGGTTTTTTTAGATAAGTCATCTTTTTTTCTCACACCATTAAATGTCAAATTTTTCTTTAATTTATATGGCTATTTACCTTTTCTTTTTTTTGTATTAGGCGCTTTTATCCTACTGTTCAGACGAGAAGATGAGTATAAACTCGTAGTTGGAACATTCCTTCTAATTTTGGTGATTATGAGTTTAGGCACGTTTTTTCAGAGATTACGTGGTATCCAAGCACTTCAAGACAGAAGCATCTCATGTTTAACTATTATCATGTCGATTATTGGTGGGAGAGGTTTGAAAAAAATCTCTAATTATGGGCATATTGTGTACACAGTAGTTATTATCGTAACTCTTCTCCTCGCTGTTAACATACAAGTAACCACTGCCGCTAACTATTATCATATGATAGATGAACAGGAATATGAAGATTTCATGTGGATCAAAGAGAACTTAAATGAAACATATGACAAAGCGATATTAGATACATGGAAAGCAGTACCATTTGTTGCAATTACAGATAAAAAAGCATACCTTCTCCTTTCGGAAGGGGCAAGTGAAGCGTTTACAGAAAAGAATAGAAAAACTGTTGAGTTTTTTCAGGATAATTGTAAGAATACTTCTTTCCTAACTGAGAATCGCATATCCATCGTTTACACAACAGGAAGATGCGATAACCCAGACTTAATACAAGTTAGAGAAAGAATTTATATACTCAAATGTTAAGTACCAACTTTTTTGGGCAATGATTTCCTAAGAGTCAAAATGGAAAACAGCGTTACTAAAAACCCGCTGGATACTGAGATTAAATAAGAGATAATACCAAAAACCATGGTAGTATACCAAACACCGAGAGTACATACAACGCCCGCAATGCAACATAACATATAATTTCCGCTTGACATCTTCATACTTTTCGTATATCTAAGTTTTTGTGATATGAATATCACAGATGCACCAAATGTTACTACCGCAAATAATAGATATAGAGGATAAAATCCTAGATAGAGTGGTGTAAATTCATAAACTATCAATACTACTAAAAAGGCAATCAGAAGAATTTGAAAAACTGTTTTGAGAATGTCATATATATCTTCAGGAGTTTTCTTCTGTAGTTTTCTTAAAAAATTGCTCATGTATATACCCTCATCTAATTTAAATCATGGTATAACATCAAATCATCCGCCTCATCATTTCTTTCACCAAATAAATAAAATGTTGTATCCTGTTATAAAACTTTCCGAGTTTTTTGACCGTCACATCTATTATAACCAATGGGGTGTGCTGCTTCCAACATGGGTTCTGCTGACCGTATAAAAAGTCCAAACATAATATATACCCATATATAGTAACTCTGTATGTTATTATATGCCCACCCCCTCCTAAGAGGTGGGATTTTACATCCTGAACATTCCCGGCTGCCAGTCAGGTATGGGTGCATTCAGCGCTGCGGAAATCCCCAGACCAAGAACCATTCTCGTATCCACTGGGTCGATGATGCCGTCATCCCAGAGCCGGGCTGTGCTGTAATACGGGCTCCCCTCCACTTCATATTTCTTTAAAATAGGACCTATGATGGATTTTTCCTCTTCCTCTGAAAGTTCTTTCCCTTTTCTCCACACCTGGTCGCGCTTCACTGTCAAAAGAACACCGGCTGCCTGGTCTCCACCCATGACTGAAATACGTGCATTGGGCCACATCCAAAGCTGGCGGGGGTTGTACGCCCTACCGCACATCCCATAGTTGCCGGCACCAAAGGAGCCCCCGATGATAACAGTAAACTTTGGCACTTGGGCACATGCAACAGCAGTAACCATTTTTGCACCATCTTTTGCAATCCCACCAGCCTCATACTGCTTTCCAACCATGAACCCTGTGATGTTTTGAAGAAACACAAGCGGGATTTTTCTCTGACAGCAAATCTCAATAAAATGTGAGCCTTTCAAAGCGGATTCCGAGAACAGCACCCCGTTGTTTGCCAGAATACCAACAGGGTAGCCCATGATCCTGGCAAAACCACAGACCAGTGTTTGCCCGTAAAGGGTTTTGAACTCATGAAATTTGGAGCCATCAACAATGCGTGCAATGATTTCCCTTACCTCAAACTGCTTTCTCGGGTCCTTTGGAATAATACCATAGATCTCTTTTATATCATACAGCGGCTCTTCAGGTTTTACAACATCCAGGTGTGTTTTCGGGGGTCTGTTAAGATTCTCCACAATGTTCCTTGTAATACCAAGCGCCTCATAATCATCATTTGCATAATGGTCTGCCACCCCGCTCTCTTTGCAATGGACATCTGCCCCGCCAAGCTCCTCAGCACTTACCTCCTCACCAGTTGCTGCTTTTACAAGTGGTGGTCCTCCAAGAAAAATTGTACCAGTACCCTTGACAATTACTGTTTCATCAGACATGGCTGGCACGTATGCACCGCCTGCGGTGCAGGAACCCATTACAACAGCGATTTGTGGTATTCCCAGTGATGACATCCTTGCTTGATTATAAAAAATTCTCCCGAAATGCTCCCTGTCAGGGAAAACCTCATCCTGCATGGGAAGGAAAGCACCGCCTGAATCAACAAGATAGATACACGGCAGATTGTTTTCCATAGCAATCGTCTGAGCCCTAAGATGTTTTTTCACAGTCATAGGATAATATGTGCCACCTTTAACAGTTGCATCATTGGCAATGAGCACCACCTCCCTTCCATGCACAATCCCTATACCTGTCACGATGCCAGCGCCAGGCGCAGCGTTGTCGTACATGTTGAATGCTGCAAGAGGGGTAAATTCCATGAAAGGTGTTTCAGGGTCAATGAGTGCCTCTATTCTTTTCCTCACAGGGAGCTTGTTCCTGGAACAATGAAGTTTAATTCTTTCCTCGCCACCACCTAGGGCAGCACACCCAATTTTCTCCTTTAAGTCTTTAACAAGGCTTTCATAATGCCCGAAGTTTTCTTTAAATTCTTTGTCTGAAATGCTGATGTTGCTCTCAATCACATCCATAATTATCCCTCTGTTTTTTCAATCTCAATTGGTATCATGCCCATATCAATCTGTTCATCAACGCTGAGATGAATTTTTTTGACAATTCCATCATAAGGTGCTTTAATAAGGTATTCCATTTTCATGGCTTCAATCACCATGAGAACATCACCTTTTTTTACAGACAGGCCTTCCTTTACTTTTACATTTACCACTTTCCCTGAGATTGGTGAAACTAACCCGTCTTTCTTCTCAATTCTTTTTGATGTTGGAAGCACCTTTTTCATGTTGAAGGCGTTCCCGTCAAGGAAAACAAACATATTTTTATTTCCTTCAGCAACCACTGCCTTTATCACTCTGTCATCAAGTTTTATCCTGAGATAACCAGGTTTTATTTCTGAAGAAGTTACAGGATATGTCCTGTTGTTAAAGGTGATTAAATATGCATCATTTTCTTTTGCACGCTCAGCTGTGAGCTTGTACACATGGTTGTTGTACTCGTAACTAAACTCCAAATTAATCACCTATTCTCCATTTCCCAGCACGTTTCCATGGTGAGTACGGGTCAGACACAGATGAAACTGTGACTTCTTTTTGCACGCCAGATTTTGCATTCATCATATCATACACAGAGAGTGCGATGAGTGCTTCTACAGGTATTTCCGGCCTCGTAGCAAACCAGTTTTTGAAATGGGTATCTATGAAATGCGTGGTAATATCACCGCGCCGAAAAGCCTCATGGGTAAGTATTTCTTTGAGGAAAGAGGTATTTGTGGTGATGCCTAAAAGAACATAATTTGAGAGAGCCCAGACCATCTTATTGATGGCATCCTCTCTGTTCTCCCCGCTGACAATGAGTTTCGCAAGCAACGGGTCGTAGTAGGCTGTTACTTCCATGCCTGTTTCTATCCCCATATCATTCCTTATGTTTGGACCCACTGGCGGCTCAACCTTTGTTAAAACACCACTGCATGGCAGGAAACCATTTGCCGGATCCTCAGCATAAATTCTGCATTCAATGGCATGACCGCGCTGGCTCAGTGTTTCCTGACAAAGGGTGATTTTTTCACCAGAGGCAATCCTAATCTGCCATTTAACAATGTCAACGCCTGTTGTAGCCTCGGTGATTGGATGCTCAACCTGAAGGCGGGTGTTCATTTCCATGAAGTAGAAGTTAAGAGAGCTGTCCACCATAAATTCTATAGTTCCTGCATTCGTATACCCCACAGCTTTCGCTGCTTTAACCGCAGCTTTCCCCATTTTTTCCCGCATCTCAGCAGTCATAACAGGCGAAGGGCTTTCCTCTATAACCTTCTGATGCCTGCGCTGAATAGAACATTCCCTTTCAAATAAATGAACGATGTTACCATACGCATCAGCCAGTATCTGGAATTCAATGTGCCTTGGTTTATCCAGATATTTTTCAAGCAACAGGGTGTCATTACCAAAAGCTGATTTTGCCTCTCGCTTCGCCCCCTCAATTGCTTCTTCAAGTTCTTCTTCCCTATGCACGATGCGCATGCCTTTTCCACCGCCACCGGCTGCGGCTTTAACAAGAAGAGGGAAACCGATTTTTTTCCCTTGCTTGAAGAGAAAATTATTTTCTTGTCTAAGTCCATGATAGCCAGGAATGATTGGAACATCTGCCTTTTCCATCCTTTGTTTTGCCTCAATCTTGTTTCCCATGAGTTTTATGACATCTGATTTTGGGCCAATAAAGGTAATACCTGCATTCTCACACGCATAAGCAAAATCAGGATTCTCTGCAAGGAAACCATAACCAGGATGGATTGCTTCTGCACCTGTTTCAACAGCAGCATGAATGATTTTTTGGATGTTCAGATAGCTTTCAGATGACAATGGATTCCCGAGTGGTGCAGACTCATCCGCAAGTTGCACATGTGGGGAGTAAGCATCAGCATCTGAGTAAACAGCTACGGTTTTCACACCCATCTCCTGGCATGCTTTGAGAATCCTGATTGCAATCTCACCCCTGTTTGCTATCAGTATTTTTTTAAACATATTTTTAATCCCTCCATTTTGGTTTCCTTTTTTCAAGAAATGCGGCTGCGCCTTCCTGTCCTTCCTCAGAAACCCTGAGTTCTGCGATTTTGTGGACAGCATATTCCTTGTATTCCTCTGCCCCGGTTTCCTGCTGTGTCTTCACAAGAGCCTTTACTTCTCCTATGGCAAGCGGAGCAGAGGTTTTTATTTCTTCTACAACCTGCTGGATGCGTGCATCAAGTTCCTGGGCTGGGACAACGCAGTCAATCAGGCCTATCTCTTTTGCATGCTCAGAAGAAAAACGCTCTCCTGTGATAAACAAGCGGCGTGCATTTGCGGGCCCTATGCGCCTGATAACATAGGTTGAAATAATAGAAGGAATGATGCCGAGTTTTGTTTCACTGAACGCAAATAGAAGCCCTGGAACAGCAATTGCGACATCGCAGACCGCTATTAGCCCAAGCCCGCCCCCAAAGGCGCTGCCGTTGATGCGTCCTATTACAGGTTTTCGGCAGGAATACATTGTTTCAAAAAGATTGAGGAGTTTTTTACTATCCCCTATGTTCTCATTTTTTGAATATTTAATCATGCTTTTCATCCAGTTTATGTCAGCCCCGCCGCAGAATGATTTGCCATTCCCAGTGAGTATGACAGCCCTCACATTTTTTTTATTATTTACTTCAGCAAAGCACCCTGTCAGCTCTTTTATAAGCAGCTCATTCATTGCGTTGTGAACCTCTGGTCTGTTAAGGGCGACGGTAACGACATTCTTGTTTTCAGATACTGTGAGAGTATTATAACCCATATTAGTCAATTAATGGGTTAAAGCACATTTAAATCTTGCGGATGAGTGGGAGCAAATCACAGAGTTTATCAATCATAAAATCCGGTTTTAGGTCTGAAATTTTTTGTTTATTTGGAAAATCCCATGAAATTTCATTAAAAATTATAATTATTTTACATCCAGCCTTTCTTGCTAACCTTACATCATTCTCTGTGTCTCCTATGTACACAATATCTGCAAGCCTTACATTTTCCATTTTTGATAGATGTTTTAGCGCATCGTCTTTTGATGGGAAGCCACTGTCAAGCGTGATAACCTCATCAAAATACGGATTAAGATTAAAAAAACTTAATACTTTGCTGATGAAAGCTGAGTGGCTGTTACTCAGCAGAAACATCCTGTTATCCTTTTCTTTCAAGTCTTTGAGTGTGCTAACTACACCATCGCATAATGAGACATAACCCAGCCCCTCTGTTGATGTAAACTCAATCACCCTTCTTTCTATTTTTTCAATCACTGTTTCCCTGCTGGACATATGCCCTGGTATTACTTTTTCTACAGTTCCTTTTATTGACGGAACTAACTTTTCATTTATTTCTCTAAAAGAAACTTTCAGTCCATTTTCCTCTAATGCTTTCTTTATTAATTCCACATACATCCTTTTTGAATCGACCAATACCCCATCAAAGTCGAACACTATGTTTTTAGCCATTTCAAACCACATTGTCACTTTCTTAGCATGCGTCACTTTCAAAAAGTGAACAACCCAGGGCTGAAGCAACAAGGCATCTATTGTGTAGAACATATATTCATCGCTAATAGGAATGTATTTCATCATTAATGTCTAGTTGATGAAGAATGTTTCTCCACAAAATAGTAATGTTATGAATCACTCTCCATGTCTTATAAGCAAGGCATGGAAGGAAGATAAACAAAAAAATGTAAAGACCAATGATAAGTCCATACACTAGGAAATAAGGTGAGTCTATCAACCATTCTATTATAGTCCCTAGAACCGATGCACCAATCAATGTGTAAATTGCTGATTTCACTGAGCTTACATAAAACTTAGATATATCAAAATTTATCATCTTTCTAATCTTATCGGTGAGTGGTGGGATATCTTTCTGAAGATACCGATTCATTTTTTTAAATATTTGTCTAAAACTATATAATATGTTAGTATCATACGGGAGTTTGTATCTGTGATGTCTATCTTCTATTATTAATTTTCTTACTAATGTGTATCCAGATGGACCTAAAGGTATCGCAATCGCAGATGCAGGTGTAGGAACTATAGTGATTGCACCAGTATACTTGAGCATAGGAGCGATATATACATTTTTTATGTCTTCATAATTGATTTTTTGGGGTAGAACTTTTGTTATTATTATGCAGTCTTCATATAGTGCAATTCCTTTCTCTAAAAATGCTATAGTCATTCCTGCACTAATAAACCAAAGGCTGAAACTTAGGATGCAAACTACCATCCCATCTGTTTCAGCTTTACTTCCCGGCAGTGCTTTGATGATAAGCCGTATCCCTACAAAAAAAATTACGATAAACAAAACTGTCGCTGGCACGCCCCATTTAAGGGTCCTATGATTTCTTTTAAGTGTGATTTCTGAATCTTCCCCGATAATCAATTTGCTCATTATAATTGACACTAAGTAGAGAGATAATAAATCTTTCTAAAGCATCTGTTTTACATAATAACTCAACTTCGTCAAATTTTCAGACTGCGGTAAGGAAAAACATTAATAAACCATAGGACTATTTGTATAATATGAAGGAATTAACAGGGTTGTTTAAGAACACGAATGCACGTTTTATAAAAAAGAGCATAGAATCAGGCAGTATTGTGCTTGGTGTAAAGGTGGAGAATCTTGCAGGTGTTCTGGTGAACAACAAGGATTACGCAGAATCTTTAGCAAACAAACTAAGTGAAAATCTTGGTGTGAAAGGTTTCATATCAACAGATGAACTACCAAAATACGGTATCTCAGCTGAGGAAAAAAATGCTGTTGAGTCTGCGCTGGATGTGAAAGAAAACGATGTTGGAATATTTGTTGTTGACAAAAAGGAAAAAGCTGAGAAGGCAATAGAATTAATAAATGAGGAAGTGAAAAACTATAAGCAGTGAAAAGACTACTTATACCTATACAACATTATCATGCCAAAGGGGTTAATCTAAAACATAATACGGTGAATGAAATGGAAGGCGCATTCATAATTCAGAAAGACGAACTTTTATCTCTTAGAAAGATAGACTACACAAAGGATCAACTATTTGGTAAAAGTGGAGAGGCACTATTACAATATATTATATCCAAATATCCAAATACTATACCAATAGATGCTTTAGGCGAAAAAATAAATTTCTTTACAGTTAAAATGGAAGCAAGTGTAACAACAGGAAGTATCGATATTTTAGGCCTCGGTTCAGATGGAATGTTTACGATTATGGAAGTAAAACTTGCAAAAAATAGAGAGATTCGTAGACAAATATTGGGGCAAGGAATTGAATATGTTTCTGCCGCATGGAAAGAGTGGGATTCAAATAAAGTTAGGGAAGAATTAGAAAAACAAGGGATATTCAACAAATTTGAAGAGGAAGTTTTGGAAAAATGGGTAAGTGAACAATTGGTGGAGAGTAGAGATGTTTTTTGGGAGTATCTTGATGACAATAGTAAAGGAGGAAGGTTCAGGCTCATTTTTGTGGCAGACAAGTTTCCAGATGAAATATTAAGTGCAATAGAATACTTAAACGAACAATGCTTGGATTTGCAGATAATAGCATTAGAGTGTAATTTATACAGCATGAAAGGGGAAGAAGTTCTATTTATCCCTCAACTAAAAGGAATAACATATAAGACGAAAACTGCTCGTATCAGCAAATTTGCACCTTTCTTTATACATGTTGAGGGGATACTAAAAGATTTTTTGAAGAAAAATGGAAAAGATGGTTTGGAGAATTTTATTGCAGACCAGCCAAAAAAAGGTTGGAGAAAGGCTTTATCTTATCCTGAAATACCTAATTTTGAATTTGTTTGGTGGTTCAAAAAAAGTGGGAAAGCTGAAATTCAACTTTACTGGCATAAAAGTAAACATCCGCGGGCTATATCCTTTTTCAAAGAAAGGGGAAAAAACTTACAACAAATTTTACCTGAAATAAATTTAGAAAATGGGGAAAATTCAGGTAAAATATACAGAGAGATAACATGGAGTGGAGATGAAAATAAGCTAACAGAAGAAATGGCACAACAATCTGCAAGGGAGATGAG
>JASEEW010000057.1 GCA_030019485.1 Thermoplasmatales archaeon
GCAGTTTTGCCATCACTGCCAAGGATGATATGGCTGCGCAAATAATTGTTACAGCAGTGAACCATGTTCTCACGACAGGATCACCATGTCCAACAGTTGGCCAGGGCTTGGAACCGTCCCCAAACCATACCGAGAAAAATATGAACGCGCCGAGCCCGGCATAGCAGACTGCTGCCAATGTTGCCATGTCCCCTTTTCCTAGGAATATTATTTTATCCTTCATATTCATCCCTCCGCGGATAGTTTCTCAACCCTATGACCCCTGTAACCCAGTTTCGTTGACCTTCTTATAACCCCTCTGAGCATGGTCTGGGAAATATTCAAAGCAGTTGCAACATCACCAACAAATTTTCCTTCTTCTTTTATAAGCTCAAGGATTTTTTCCTCCATCACATTAAACTCCTCATCAGACATCATTGCCACTGCCAGTGCGTCACTAATCTCAGTAACAGGGCATGATGTGTTTATGTGAAACGATGTATAATATGAATGATAAACCTTCTCCGGTTTTTCCCCGGATTGCCATTTGGAATCAACAAGTTTTATTTTTTCAAAAAAGACCAATGCCTCCTTTCCCTCCTCACCATATTTTTCCTCTATATCCTTAAGACTTTTCCAGCCTGATACTACTTCCTGGAAAACCTTCCTCTTGTTTTTTGTGTTGACAGCCCTTAGCATAGGCACAAGTTCCGTTATATCACCTATGACTTTTACCCTTTCCATCATTCTGATATGGTTTTCAAGCAATATAATTATTTCCTAACATCCAATAAGGCTATTCTCTCCAGAATCAGGTCTCTGGGGTTGTGAGCAGCATTTATTTCGTTTTCTGTTACGCCAAAATCTTTCAGGATATTAACATCGTTTTCCAGTACAGAATCGTTCCTTCTAATATGCAAAACTGAAAGCAGTTTTTCATACCCGCATTTCCCCTCAGATTTGTCTATAATCACAACTGCAACCTTTTTACACCCATCCTTTACCCCCATCTTCTCTATCGCATTTTTTATCTGCCTCTCGCAGGATGCGTAAACAAGAATCTCTGTTGCCAAATTGTTTGAAAAACTTTTTTTTCTTTCAAACGCCTTTAAAGCATGCTGTGCTGCTGAAATAAGATGCTCCTTTCCTAAAACCATTTCCGCATCCAAAACAGCGATTTCCACATTGTTTTCCTCTGAAAAACTTTTAATCTTTTCAAGAAAAAACTCCGCATTTTTTACTTCCCCCTCAGCACCAATTATTTCTATCATTTATCCACCTGCTGTTTAATATCCTCAGCCAGGCCTTTCCCAATTTTTTTAATCCTGGAAAGTTTTTCAACCTCAATTTTTCTTAAATCATCAATTGTTTTTAAACCATTTTTAAACAGCACCCTTGCCCTTATCCTTCCAATGCCTTTCAAACTTGTTAATTCCAGAAGCTCCTCTTTCACACCATATTTCATTCTCCTCATCAGCCTGTTCAGCGTTCTCATAATGCCTCTGTTGAACAGCCCTGCAAGCTCCCTCATAGAGTAAAGCAGCCATTCGCCTGTCTCGGTTTTAGCATATACATCCCCAGGACCAACGCCATATTTTTTTACAATGCTTTCCTCTGAAAACTCGTTTATCCAGTCCTCAAGCAGACAAGCGGTTTTTACCTGAGCCAGAAAATACTCATCGTCATCCTCAGTGATCAACTCTCCTCTATGTTTGCTTGCTTTTTCCTCAACCCATTCATAATCATTTTTTCTTAAATAAAGAATCCTCATGTCAGGTGTTGCACACACAGTGTGCAGCAGTGAAAAATCAGATGAAACATTTTTTTCCAATGCATTTTTTATTTTCACTGCTGACAGCGGGTCTATGTAAAGGTCTGAAACTTTTTTACCATATTTTGTTGCATTAAAACCCTTTATCATGTTGTTTTCTTCAAGAAAACCCACAACCCTTTCTATTATTTCATCGAGCTTCCAGATATCTGTTTGACAGGCATAAAACGTGTTCCCTATGAAGTTTTTCAGCATCTCTTCACTGTTTACAAATCCTGAGGCTACAGAGGATAATATGTGTGCTCTTAACGCGCTTTCAGAACCAAGTTTTGAGTAAATACTTTCAGTTTCATTGAGCAGGTAGTCCTCGTAAATCCTGTTTTTTTCATCCTCATTTCTTGCAATCAGCACTGCCTCACCTTCCCTGTCATACTGCGGTCTTCCCGCTCTCCCCTCCATCTGCTTTATCTCCAGTATTGGTATCGGCATTCTCCCAAAATTTGGGTCGAACCTGTACAGGTTTTTTATGATAACCCTTCTTGCAGGAAGATTTATGCCGGCAGCAAGTGTTGGTGTCGCGGCAACACATTTTATTTTCCCATTTCTGAAATTTTTTTCAACAATTTTTCTCTGGGCATTACTTAATCCTGCATGATGATATGCTGCTCCATTCTCAACACATTTCGCGATTCTTGAGCCTACAGATGTCATCTCAGACTGGCTTTTAATTATTTTTTCAGAAACTTTTTTCAATTCAGACTTCTCATTTTCATCCAAAAATTTTTTGCATAAACCTGAGAGTTTATCAGCCAAACCCTCAGCAGACCTTCTTGTGTTCGTGAAAATCAATGCCTGTCCATTATCATTTAACGTATCTGAAACAAGTGAAACAATCTCATCCTTCTCTTTTTTTATTTTTTTTGCTGTATTATCTGTAAAATTTATTTCTCCATCTAAATACACACCCTCCTTTAACGGCACAGGCCTCCAGTCACTTTTCACATGCCTCGCATTCAGCCATTCTGCAAGCTCCTCAGAGTTTTTTATAGTGGCGGACAAACCAATAATCTGCGCATTCTCTTTAAACCTTGACAGTATTGTTTCAAGTGTTGGCCCCCTCCCTGGATCATTTATCAGATGGATTTCATCAGCCACAGCAATTGTTATTTTTTTAAGCCAGTGGGACCTGTGCCTCAGTAATGAATCTGCTTTCTCAGATGTTACAATAATGATGTCAAATGATTCAAGCTCTGGTTCAGGCGAGTCAAGGTCACCATAGGAAACCGCAATCTTGATGCCAATTTTTTCAAAAATTTTTAAATCCTCATACTTTTCAGATGCTAAAGCCCTCAGAGGAACAATGTACATTGCCTTACCATTGTTAAGAACAGATTTAAGCATTGCAAGATACGCCACAAGGCTTTTACCACCCGCTGTTGGAACAGACAAAACAAGGTTTTCATTATTCAGTGCATAACCTATTGACATCTCCTGCGGCGGGTAAAACTCTTCTATGCCCTGCTCCTTCAGTATTCCAATAACTCTTTCATCTATTTTCACTTCATCCAGTTTCATTCAACCCTAAAAAGGGCTCTGATAATGAAATAGTTTTTGCTGGCTCTAATAAGTTTTTAATAGCATAAACCAATTACCTCTTATGAATTATGATTACAAGTCACTGCTTGAAAGGGCAAGGAAACAACTTCCTGAGAAGGTGAAGGAGCATTCCAGATTTGAAATACCATCCTGCCAAATATTTTATGAGGGCAACACAACAGTTATACGAAACTTTGCTGATATTGCGGATGCCATCAACAGAGAGCCACAGCATCTTATAGTGTCCCTGCTGAAGGAGCTGGGCACAGCAGGTAGCATTGATGGCAGAAGGGCGCTTCTAAAGGGAAAGGTCATCAGCAGGCAGATAGAGTCCAAGTTTAAAGACTATGTTGAAACATTTGTTCTATGCTCGGAGTGCAGAAAGCCTGACACGCATCTTGAAAAAGATGGCAGAATCCTGGTATTAAGATGCGATGCCTGCGGAGCCCACAGACCCGTGACAGTAAAAGTTGCAAAAACAACTGAAGCCCCTGCTGTTTCTGAAGGGAGCATCCATGAGGTTGTAATTCAGGATATCAGCAGGCGCGGTGACGGCATGGTAAAACTTGACAGATACACTGTTTTTGTTCCTAACACAGCAAAAGGCTCAAAGGTGAAAATAAAAATTGAAAAAATATCAGGTAATGTTGCGTTTGCACATGTGGTTGATTAAAGTCTTGTACCACAGTTATTGCAGAATTGCGCATTCTCAGGGTTCAGTGTATGACATTTATGGCATCTAACTTTAACAATCTCCTTATTTTTTCCCTTTGCCACAGCTTTCCCAAGTTCTCTTACTGCACCTTTAGTTGCCCATCTGATGATTTGTGGATAATGTGGAATGATGATGACTACAACACCACTCATTATAATAACACCACCCATTACTATGAAACCAAAACCCTAGAAACTTTTTTCAGCAGCTTCCCCCATCTTATCAAAGGCATCACTACCTTCTTGACTGCCAGGGGCACTTCCCTGCCATATGTCCTGATATTTGTTATATTCATCATCCCATCGATTATGCTCAATAGCCCCATGTATCACTATGGCAACTCCTATAATCATGATGATAACACCAAGTGCAACAAATTTCTTCTTAATCTGCATTATTGTAAAACATAGTTCTCTGATTATTTAGTTTTTTCTAATTCGAGAAAAATCATTTAATATAGTGAAAGACATTATCCACATGATGAGAATCGTAATAGGAATAACTGGCGCATCAGGCATAATTTACGGCGTAAGACTTCTGGAAAAACTGAAAGAAGAAAAATATTTGGTTGTTTCCGAAAATGCAAAAAAAATCATGGAACATGAAACAGGATATAAACCTGACCACATGAAAAAACTTTCAGAGCATTACTATGAAAACAATGATTTATTCCCTGAGATTTCATCAGGCTCATTCATGTTTGATGCAATGGTAATTGTCCCGTGTTCCATGTCAACACTTTCAAAAATCGCAAGCGGCATATCTGACAGTTTGATTACAAGAACCGCTGCTGTCTGCATGAAGGAGAAAAGAAAACTCGTTCTCGTGCCTAGGGAAACACCTATTTCAACAATTCATTTGCAGAACATGGCAAAATTATCAGAAAACAACGTAATTATTCTGCCAGCCGCGCCAGGGTTCTATCCAAAACCAAAAAATGTTGACGATATTGTAAATTTTGTTGTCGGAAAAATAATGGACTGCCTGGGAATTGAAAACACGTTGTACAAAAGATGGGGGAAACTCCGCAACCGAAAGCAAATCGGTAAAGATTTCACGTCAAAATCCAATGTTGCGGAGTTTAGTAAACATGAATAGAAAACTTATAGGTATCATTATCATACTTATCATCATTGCTATAGCAGGGTTCAGTATCACAAGCATCAAAACAGAAAAACAAAAAAAAGCAGAAAACTACATAACAGGTGTTGACCTCACATACCTGGATGACACTGAAATATCTGAGGATGTTTACGCTGTTAATATATGCGGGCCCAGGGACTGCGGAATAATACTGATAAACAACACTGGTGAAAAGGAGGATAGTTTCAGTTTCAGCGCTGATGCACCTGATGGGTTTAGCATATCATTTGAATATGATATTATGCAGGTAAATACTGAAGGAATCCAATGGAATACAATATACTATGAGACCTCATCACCTCTTGGTTCCTACTTCGCAAACGTCACAGCAACCTCTGTTAGCAATCCGGATGCAAAGGATACACTCACACTCAGGCTTGATGTAACAAAAACCATGGTGCTACAACCGAAAAAGGTGACCAGGTAATTGTTCAATACATAGTATGGGATACTGATGGAAATCATCTTGATTCCGGGACACTGCCTGCAACAGCAGGGGAGCCGGGGGCAGGACCAGCAGGGCAGGTAACGTACATTGATGGTTTTTATCTCGGACTGCTTGGCATGGAAAAGGAACGATTTGCTGAGGGTGAAACAAAAAAAATCAGGGTTCCACCAGAGCTTGCGTACGGAACTGACCCTGAGGCGCATGAGCTTGGCGGTGAAACACTCATTGTCCAGCTGACAATCATATTAAGCACCTAAAACATTTAAGCCATGAAAACCATTTAATAATATGAAAAAAGAACTCATGGAAATACTCTGCTGCCCAACATGCAAATCAGATCTGGAGTTAAAAATTGAGAAAGAGGAAAAAAATGAGATAATTGAAGGAAAACTAATTTGCAAAAAATGCGGTGAGTACAGGATTGAGGAGGGGATACCAAACCTGCTGCCGAAGGAATAAAAAATAAGGCTGAAAGAGGAGGAAAAAACTATGATAGGTGTTTTGTTCGGTGGGAATCTTGGCATGGTGTGCGGAACAGTTTTCCTATTGTTTCTAATAGGCTTCATACTGGGTATGCTGTTTAAAGGCATCCTGAAAACCCTGCTTATAATAGTGATTGTTCTGCTGCTCTGCAGTTTCCTGGGTGTAGTCGCAGTGAACTGGGCCATATTAATTGGAACCCTTGGTATGCTGATGCTTCTCCTGATATCACTGCTGCTGACAGTGTTGCCCTTCACACTCGGCTTCATTCTTGGTATCATACTGAGTATTAAAAGAAGAGGAGGAAGGTGAAAAATATGATGAAAAAAATTTCTGCAGAAAAAATCGTTAAACCTTATGTAGAAGGATCGTTGAAAACTTTTCTAAAAGGGAAAGGGGATCTTAACTGGGTAACAGCAACAATAAAAGTCTCTAATGTTAGAGGAGAAAAACTGAAAAACATTTTTTGTGAGTTAAAGAAACATGGCGATTCAAGGAGGTATCAGCAGGTTTATCAGGAATGCAGGAAACAGGGATGGTTTAAAGAAAAAAGTAAAGAAGAAGAAAGTAAACTGTTCACAAGATACAAGTCAGCTATGACTAAGCTACAGGGTGGTAAATGAAGGAAAATTGCATAGGAAATAAAAGGATAATCACAGACAAATATGAAACTTGTTGTAACTGTTAAGGGAGATATTATGGAAAACGCAGAGTGTTTTTCCGTGAAATAAAATGTCATCTAAATATTTTATCTGTTTTTGAGAAAACGACCGGCGCAAAAAACGTTACTGTTAAACCGGTAAGGATAAATCTGATAAAATCAAGATGGGCTGGGATTGCGCCAAATCCCAGGAATACTGCTGAAACCAGAATTAATCCTATTACTGCCCTTGAGGCCCTTGTTTTATTCTTGATATTGTTTGAAGCATTTATTGTTTTTAACTCCAGAACATATCCAAATGATAATCCAAAGAGCAGGGAGCATAATTGCAGGGATGCATCATTCATTGATATTAGAAACATGATTAAAGGAATAAAAATGCATAACATTATTTTCTGATAAAAACCTGGTTTGATTTTTATTCTTGTTTCAAGGTAGTAGAACCATAATGCAGCAGCAATTCCTATCAGAAAACCTCCTATTATGTCAAGAAGGAAATGCACACCAAGATAAAGCCTTGAAAATGCAACAAGAAAGATGATGATAGAGCCAATCACTGTCACCAGTTTTCTCCTCATAATCGTCATGAGATAACCCCAGAAACCTGCTGTCACTGTGACATGTCCGCTTGGGAAAGAGTAACCGCCTGCTTCTGTTTTCCACAATGCTTTGCTTGGTCTTGGTGTTCTAAAAATGTTTTTCAGAAAAACACCAAAGTATCCTAAAAACAAAACCAGGCAGAAAAGTTTAAGACCTGTTTTTTTGCTGAAGCACCAGTAGAGCAGTGATATGAGCAGTATGTAAAACATTATGTCCCCCAGAGATGTTACTCCAGCAAAGAGTTTGTCAAGCAATGGCGAGCCAATACCCTGAACTGTTTTTACAATTCCTTCATCTGCAAGACACATTTTATTCACCTATCTTTTTCATAGTCATCTCATGATAGCCTGTGACAACCTTTCTGTACCCTTTAAGTTTTTTATCAAGTGTTTCATCACCAGTGTCAACCAGCAGATTTGGTGTGCTGAGAATTTTTTGTTTTGCTGCAACAATGATAATGTTTTCTGTCCCTACTTTTTTTATCACATCTGGCGACATCTGCTGGTTTCCCCTTCCGAAAACAAAACCCTGGGCCCCTATTGGTGAAACAACAATTTTCGCTTTTTTTTCATCCTTAATGATATCCAAAAGCTGTTTTTCATTCACATCCTTTGCAACAATCCTTTTGTTTTTCATAACATCAACACCAAGAAGTGTTTTCTCGGCATTGAGCAGGTCTGCAATCTCTTTCACTGTTGTACCCGCGCCCAGAACATACAGAACATCTTTTTCCATCATTTCAACAACATATCTGGCAATGTCTTTTTTTGCAGTTTTCTCATCAGGTGACTGAAAAATGGATTTGCCTGCCTGAACAAGCATTGGCTTATACGGGATTCTGGCATAACCAAACAGCTTGACATCCAAAATGTTTCTCCTGTATTTTTCCTCATCCGTGTCCATAACCTCAGCATCCATGAACTCCATTTCATTTTCCAGAAACTCTACCACAATCTCCCCGACTATCCTCGGGTTTAAACCAAAAACTGCTGAATGCATCTTGACACCGGATGGTATGCCAATCATTGGAATTTCATGACCAACCACATCATAAACATCCCTTGCAGTCCCATCACCACCGCAAAACAATACAAGGTCAACCTCTTTCTCTAAAAATTTTCTGCACGCCTTTTTCGTGTCATCTGCTGTTGTTTTTTCAGGCGGAGAATAAACAATCTCATGCTCAAAACCCTTTAAACATTTTTCGCCCATCTCACCCGAGCAGGTAAAAATCTTCATTTTGTTTTTATAATTCTTCAGGCATTCCATTGCCTTTTTTGCCCTCTCAAAGGAAACAGGCCTTGCACCCATTTTTAATGCTTCTTCAACCTTCCCGTCCGTTCCCTTCAAGCCAACCTTTCCCCCCATTCCTGCAACAGGGTTTATTAGGAAGCCAATTTTTTTCACAAAACGAAAGTTGTTTTGGAGCATAAAAGGTTTTACACATAGATGACAACAAAATGTTTGCTCCAAAATTTGCCCTACTCTCAAGGCTACTATTTTCCCCTCTTTCTCCTTTATTTTTTTGGAAATTGATGAAAAATAAAACAGGTAGAAAACTATGACGGTTGAAGAAAGGATCATAAAATTCCTCAGACAAAATCGAGGAACATACACGCCAAAGGAGATATCGCAAGCCTTGGGTATTAATTATGATTCTGTGAAGAGAACACTCCTGAGGATGTATAGAAAGAGAATTGTTTTTAAATCTTTTAGAAATAACTATCATTTGTTTGAAAGGGACAAAAAGGGACAAGCAAAAGGGACAACACCAAATAACAAGTTTATAGACGAGAAAGTAACAAAAGGTAACAATGAAAGGGACAAAATTACAAAAAGGGACAAAGCAAAATCCGACGATAAAAATGAAAGTATGAGGTTTTCAAACTCTTTTCAAACTTTCATTCAAACTTTGCCGCATGTAACGATCAATGATGCATTCAAAAATAATGTCATTGGAACAAGAATCAAAATTTATAAACTGCTGATACATGGCTACCCTAAATCAAAAATAGCGACGATACTAAAAATAAACAAGGCAACAGTGCAATATCACACCAACATTTTGGAAAAACAAAAAATCGTAAAAAGAGCCCATGGAAGCAAATCACCAATACTCTACACACCCGCGGAATATTCATCGTCGATGGAAAAAAACTATTATAAAAACATTATCCCAAAAATCGTGGGGGATGACTCATCACCCAAAAAATTGTGCAGGGTCCACTGCGACAACTACGTATTCAAAATCCTTGAACAGCCCAAGATAATTCCTCCATGGCATCAATCATGGAATGCCAAGAACACAAACTACCGAGAGTTCACAATATTACTCAATGATTGGGATAAACCTGTTAGGGTGCGCCAGATCCAAAATGATTTGCTTGTTATCTTCATGCCTGAAACATACCTTGACGCATATGATCTAAAAAACTATGAAAACATTTTGCAAGCAAGAGTTCTTGGTGTAGCAGCATGGCTCCAGAAAAAATACGGCTATCGGTTGGGTTTGGTTGAGCGCTACCAGAAACCGCACTACGCATTCCCAGAAGACCCCAGTGTAGTTACGCTGGCTAAGAGATTTAATTTATCTGCATCTGATGTCTGGATGGACGACTCTGATGGACATCCTGAGTGGGAAACCAATGACATAGAACTCGCAAAAATAAAAATCGAAGAACCAAAACTCGTCAAAGAAATCATAAACAAGATGAGGGCGCAGGATGAGGTCATAACCAGAATCATCAAACACTGCCCTCTGCTTAAACCGTTGGAGGAGAGGGATGATTTGAAAGGGTACACATAGTAATCACGCTGTGTAACTGTGCATATGGGCGGGCGGAGATATTAGCTCTGATGCACTGCCCGCCCGCCCCGACGAGTTTATGCGTTGGTGCAGACACAAACGGCGAATTTTGTGAACAGCGAAGATGTGCAACTGTGTAACCGAACAGCACCAACGAAGGTTCACTGGTCTGCACAACGTTTGTTTTATTCGCTTGTGGCGTGCCTTCCGCTCAGGGGTCCCCCTATTTTCAGGGGGATGCCCTTTCGCTCCAGGCACGCCCTAA
>JASEEW010000058.1 GCA_030019485.1 Thermoplasmatales archaeon
TAATCAACACCTTAACAAGCAGTAGAAGGTTGTCCCTTCTTGAGATAAAATCAAAGCATAAAGCATTGCATTCACCTGAAACATAAAAACCAGATTTTGCTAATGTACCCCTTACCTCGTTAATTAATGTCTGTCTCTCCACAGAAGAGCATTGTCTGGAGAATATATAAATGTAATGGTGGTTTTAGCACTGATTAATATACTGCTCGCAAACTACACGGAACTAAAGTTCCGTGTGTTCGACAATTTTCCGAAAAAAAAATTGTTGAAAGGAAGAACAAAGTTCTTCCGAATTCCAAATTTGAACTCCGACATCAGGCTTTCTCGAAAGTTCAAATTTGCAAAAGAACATGCAAAAATTAAAATCTCCTTAAAACGTTATCTTATTATGCCTTTTGAACCTGAAAAATTTGTAGAAAAAAAAATATCAGAGATTCAAAAGCTGATAAAAGGAAAGGCTGTAATTGCCTGCTCCGGCGGGGTTGATTCCACAACCGCTGCAGTGCTTACAAGCAAAGCAATAGGGAGCAGGCTGACTGCTGTTTTTGTTGATACAGGATACCTCAGAAAAAACGAGCCTGAAAATGTTAAAGAATTATTAAAAGGTTTACAACTAAACCCCAGGTTTGTAGATGCAAAAGAAGAATTTTATGAAGCTTTGAAAGGCGTTGTTGATCCTGAGAAAAAAAGGATGATTATTGGTGAAAAGTTTATAAGGGTTTTTGAAAGAGAAGCAAAAAAGGAAAAGACAGAATACCTTGTTCAAGGCACAATAGCGCCCGACTGGATTGAATCAGGCGGGGCGTTAAGGGATACTATAAAAAGTCATCATAATGTTGGCGGGCTGCCAAAAGAAATGAAACTGAAAATTATTGAACCGTTAAGGGATTTATATAAGGATGAGATTAGAAAACTTGCGCGATATCTTAAAATACCTGTCTCGGAAAAACAGCCTTATCCGGGACCAGGACTTGCGATAAGAATCATTGGTGAGGCGACACCGGAGGCAACAGATATTGTAAGGGAGGCATGTGCCATTGTTGAAGAAGAAATTGAAAATGCTGTGAAAAACAAAAAAATGGGAAAACCATGGCAGTATTTCGCGGTACTGCTACCTGTGAAAACAGTTGGTGTTCAGGGTGATGTTAGAGCTTATGGTAACACAATAGCAATAAGGGCTGTGCATTCCATAGATGGTATGACTGCCGAGTACTCTAAAATACCTAACGAGGTCTTAGAAAAAATTTCTGTAAAAATAACAAACACCCTGAGAGATAAGGTAAACAGGGTTGTTTATGACATTACAAACAAGCCTCCTGGCACGATTGAATGGGAGTAAAAATGATAGTAGTTAGGGACAAGGAGTTAGGGATTCCCTAACTACTGGCTACTAACTACTGAACAGATGGAGAAGTGAAAATGAAAGTCTATGTGGTGGATAATGGTGGCCAGTGGACCCATCGTGAATGGCGTGTATTAAAATATTTAGGTGTTGACACGGAAATCATACCCAATACTACTCCCTGGAAACAGATTGATTCTGAAGGTCTTGTACTTTCAGGAGGCGCTCCGAGGATAGGCACAGAATCAACAAAGCTGGGAGCAACATCAGAATATTTAGCTAATTTGAACATTCCCATTCTTGCTATATGCGTTGCCCATCAATTCCTTGCTATGAATTTTAACGGTGAGGTTGGTCAGGCGGAAATACCGGAGTATGGCAAAGTAGAATTAGAAGTAGACTGCGACAACGAGCTTTTCCAAGGATTACCAAAAAAATTCTATGTATGGGAATCCCATAATGATGAGGTGAAAAGCGTCACAAAAGATTTTACTGTTTTAGCACATTCTGAGAACTGCAGAATTCAGGCTATAAAATATATGAAGAAACCTTTCTATGGAGTGCAGTTTCATCCTGAAGTGGAACATACCCAATACGGGTACAAGATTTTTAAAAATTTTTTAGCGTTATGCAGGAAGTGAAAAATATGTGCGGAATTGTTAGCATCATAAATCAAAAATTTTCATCCTTTTATGCGTTTGATGGGCTTAGAACACTTCAGCACAGGGGTGAAGAATCCTGCGGGGCTTCTGATATTTGATATTTCTGACGGCAAATATAGGGAGCATAAGGATGCCGGTCTTGCAGGTGAGGTTTTTGATGCGGAAAGACTAAAATATCTTAAAGGCTCAGGGGCAATTGGCCATACAAGATACCTGACATCAGGAAAGCTTGACAAAGAAGAAATCAAATTAAATGCGCAGCCCTACTATGTGGAATCACCCTGCCTCATAGCAGCAGTGCATAACAGTCAGTTCACAAACCAGTATGAGATGAAAAAACTGTTGGAAAAAAAGGGAAGATACATAAAAACAGGTGGGGACCCTGAGCCTTTTCTGAAACTTTTTGCTGAAGAGCTGAATAAACACATAATAAATGATGAAATAAAGGATTCACACATAATCAATGCAGTTAAGGATATTAGAAAAACAACTGATGGGGGCTACTCGGTCATACTCCTGATAGCAAAAGGCAGGAATGTGAAACTGGTTGGTTTTGCAGGAAGGAAAAAAATTAGACCATTGGTTTATGGCAGGAAAGGGGAAAGCTGGTGTATTGCATCTGAAACAGCAGTGCTGGATGTGCTTGGTTATGATTACGTTGCAGATGTAAAACATGATGAGGTAATTATCATAAACAGGAAAGGGAAAATAAAAAAGATAAAAATTGGTGGTGATGGAAATGCATTCTGCATGTTTGAATGGACGTATTTCTCACGCCCTGACTCGGTGATTGATGATGTTGGCGTTTATGATGTCAGGGTCAGACTTGGCAAAATTATGGGAAACAAGGAGAACAAAAAAATAGATGCTGTTGTCCCTGTCCCAAAAAGTGGTTATAAATATGCTGAGGGATATGGTCAGGTAACAGGCATACAGCCTGTTGATGCATTATACAAGAATGAATACATTGGAAGGATGTTCATAAGACCGCCTGGTGAGAGAAAGAAGGTCAAGCAGGTAAAATTAAACCCGATAAAGGGGCAGATAAAAGGGAGGTCTGTTGCACTGATAGATGATTCAATTGTCAGGGGAGAAACAATGAAAAGGAATGTTGAACTTCTAAGAAAGGCAGGCGCAAAAGAGGTGCATGTAAGAATAGGTACACCAAAATTTGTGTCACCCTGCTATTACGGGATTGACATGGCAACACCTGAGCAGTTCATAGCAAGACACAAAGATGAGGAACAGATAGCCAGATACATTAAAGCAGATTCATTGAAACACCCAAGCATAGAAGACCTTGTATCTGCGATAGGCAAGCCAAAAAAGGAACTATGCCTTGGGTGCCTGACAGGGCATTATCCAACAAATGTTTCAAAACTGCAGAAAAAACAGGGAAAAAAAATTAGGCCTTATGAATAATCAGAATCTTTTCAGCGGCTTGCTCAAATGTCTTCTTGCGCAAACAGGGACCTCATAAAAACCAGGATTTATTTTTCTCTCAATTTTTTTTGTTTCTATTTCTTTTGTTTTAACACCGCATCTCCTGCACCTGTAACCCTGAGCTTTTCCTATAGATTTCATTTTTTTATTACATTTTGGGCAGACAGGGATGAGTTTCTCATAAACTTCTGCGAGTTTTTCTATTTTTATTTTCTCAACATTAACTGTTAATGGTTTTTCCCTCACACCACCAAAAACTGTGACAACATCATCCTTCACCAGTTCCCTAACAAGGTTTCTGAAATTTTTTGTTGGCTCATAAGCAGCGCAGTCAATCTGATGATTATTTTCAGAAATGGGAAATATTACATGACCGCCGATAATTGTTTTTGGTTTTGATACGATTTTTCCTTTTGTAATAACGGAATCATAAGCTTTTGTGTTTCTGATTTTTTTCCTGACAAGATGCTCATCCGTTCCCTGGTTTGTCTCAAAAATAAGCCATCTTTCAATTTTTTCTGATTTTATTGTTTTCATAGGATTGAGCAAAACTGTTTTATCCCCCCTGATTCCAAAAAGCACAGGGCATGGGGAAGATGGTGCAATAATAATTTTTTTGTTAATATAATCGTAATTATTGAATGTGAAAGGAAATTTTTTATCCATTTTTATCACAGATTCTTCATTTACATTTCGTTCAGAGCCGATTTTTTTCTTTTCCCTGTATGTGATGACTTCGTATGTTTTATCCTTCGGCCTCCACGCTACCGCAGATGAGGCGCCAATAAGGCCTCTCTTGTTTTTGTATCCATGATAAAGGGCATTGTTTTGCTTCAAAATTTTTTTCACATAATCCAGATTTACGATTTTTCTCACAGCATCCCAGTAAAGACCCTGTTCTGGTTTTTTTTCCATGATAACAAATGCAGGGTTTGTGTTTTTATCATCAAAAAACGCGTACTTATTCATGATTTTTTCAAGTCTTTTCCCTGCATCATTCATGCTGATATTCCTGTCATTTTTAAATCCTGAGTAACCATAATATTTTTTATTCTCTATCTCTCCAACCAGAAATTTTTTACCAGCCCCTTTCCCAAATTTTATAGATACCGCGCCGTTCCCTCTTGTTTTCCATGGAATATTGGGATTAAGGCGCACAAGCCTAGGGTAGCCTATCACATCGTATTCCTGAAACTCTTTAATTATTTCTGTTGCAAGGTATGTTGTGCATCCGCCTTTCACAGAGTCTGTGTCATCTACGCCAATGTACATCAAAAAACAGAGATGTTTTTGGCCTATTAATTATTTATCCTCAAAACATTTACATAGTTCTATTTCTATTACAGTTTATGCCTGAAAAAATCACAAAAAGGGAGCAGAGGATTATTGAGAAACAGAAAAAAATGCAGAAAATAAAAAAGATAGTAATATGCGCAGTCATCATTTGCATAGTTGTTTCAATATCTGTTTATGCATATATAACAAAGCCTGAAACAAAAACAGAAAAACATAACAGGACTGCGATAATAGAAACAAGCATGGGAACAATAAAAATAAAATTATATGAGGACAAAGTGCCAATCACAACTGCGAACTTCATAAAATATGCAAATGATGGTTTCTATAATGGTACAATATTCCACAGGGTGATAGATAATTTCATGATTCAGGGTGGTGGTTTTTATCCGAACCTGACACAGAAGACACCAACATATCCCCCAATCAATCTTGAGATAAATTCAGAACTCATCCATGTTGATGGTGCGGTAGCGATGGCGAGAACATCTGACCCTAACTCTGCAACAAGCCAGTTCTATATTTGTGACGGTGCTCAACCTTCCTTAGATGGGAATTACGCGGTTTTCGCTCAGGTGATTGAAGGAATGGATGTTGTAAGAAATATTGCATCTGTTCAAACGCATACTGAAAACGGCATGAATGATGTGCCTGTTGATGATGTGATAATAATTAGTGTTACGATTAGTGAGTGATATGATGAAAACTGTTGTTGTTTCACAAAGATTTCAAGTTACGATACCTAAGAGGGCAAGAGAAAAACTCAACATAACACCTGGTGAAAAGATAGGAGTAATAGAAAAGGATGGAATAATTCATTTAATTTCCATAATTGATACAAGTAAGCCCCTTCGGGGAAATATATTTTAGATAAGTTCAGCTAACATCCAACATAACACCAATCATCTATTATCCTACCAAACACTATATCAGGAGGCGGCTTACCCTTGATACGCATCACAAAACTCATTACAGAACCACACTTGGGACACCTAACCTCCCGTTTCCTTGGATAATCTTCCAATTTTGTTTGAGTTATACTTACTTGCACAAGGTATTTTTTGTATTTTCTCTTCCATTTCCTACAATACGCACCATAATACCTAATCATTTTAAACTGTTTATCTGGAATATGTTGGATTATTGCTCTAATAAAATCATCTACAGTCATTGTCTTGTAATGCCTCTTATCTTGATTATCACGATACCAAAAAATTACATTTTTACCATCATAACCACATATCCTACTATTCGCAATAGCAGGATGTCTAATGTACCTTCCTACATATCTTGACACCTCCCGTTTTGATGTTATCCTCGTTTCTTTCGGCAAGTATACATAAAAACCATCATACGTTTTGAATAAATTATTTATTAACGCTGACATCTCTCGTGTTTTTGGTAATGATGATTTGAATCTAGTCAAGACCTGATACTGCCATGTTTTCCTCATTGCCTTTGCTGGTATAAACTTTTTAGAAACAAAGTTCCCCCACTTATCAAATCCACCTTCAGTCATTAAAACGTGAATATGGGGCTTATATCCCAAACCCCTACCAAACGGATGCAATACCACTATCACACCTGCAAGTATTTTCTTTCTTAACACATGAGATAACGTATCATTTATTGCTGATATAGCAGCATCCATCAACACCTTCTCCAGATAACGATGCTCACCAATAATAGGCCATAGTTTATCAGGAATGCTCATAACTATGTGCCTATGAGGCACATTAAACATGGCTTTACTCACAGATTCCGCCCATTTATCAGTATAATTCTTACCACAATTCGAACATAATCTGCTATTACAACCATAAGCAACTACATGTGTTTCATTACATTTTTCACAGTAATAAACAAAAACATTCCGTGTATCTTCTTTGCATTTGAGCATTTTCTCTACTTCTTCTCTTTCAACATCTCGTATCTCATCCGGATGAAAATAACAAAACCTAGCCCAGTTACTATTATCTAAAAATATGTCTTTAACAGAATAATTATTTTTTGAACCTTGAAACCAACTAATTTTTATAGGAGGAGATATATCTACTTCTTGGATTGGATTAAACACAATCTATGTAGAGACGTCCTTTTACAAAAAGGATTTCTCTACATTCATCAAAAAAGAAAGAAGTTTAATACTTTATATACTAAGGAAAATTTTCAAAAATCAAAGTTGGTAATTTGAGGGATGAGAGATTATAAAACAACGCAAAAATTGTAACAATGGATAAACATTTTAAAGGCTTGGAAAACGTGGTGTTTATTGGGAAATAGGATATATTCCCCTAATTTTTTTCATAATTCCAGACCTCTTGCGATTGCTTTTCTAAGATTTGGGTTTGGATTATGAATCCAGGTAATTCCTTTGATTGTTACCGCGATTTTATTACTTTCCTCAAGGTATGCAAGTATTATTTTTATGGTGTTGTGATTGACTTTTTTTGGTAATTTTCGTTTCAGTTCTGCAACAGAGATGACACTTTCTTCCATGTTTCTTAGAACAGTTTCTACCATGATTACAGTGTTTAATGTAGGGGAATGTTCTAACTTTTGTTCTTGCAATACTAATTGTGACATATTAATCACCAATCTTTATTAATCAATATCTAATATGTATTAGTTAATATATAAAGTTTGCCCATTTTATAGATATGTTTCTCATTTACCAATACATTATATCTCTTTTCCAAGTGAGCGTGCCATATCAATTAACTCATTTCCATCAATAAGTTCTATACCATTCTTCTGCGCATACTCAACAGCATTTTTGGAGAAGAATCCAAGAGTTACAAATATCATGGCATCTGCCCTGTAACCAAGCATGGATCCCTGAAGCCTTTGAAGTTCAGGTGTTCCTACCCTTGTTCCTTCAGAATACCTTTTGCACTGAACAACATACTTCCGTCCACCTTTGTGTGCGATAATATCTGCACCTGCATCTCCAACAAACTTTGTTACCTCTACATTTGTGTATCCATTTGCTTTTAATATTTCAGAAACAGCAGACTCAAATTCTCTTGGGCTGAGATTGTAAAGACCCTGGCGTGTTTTCAACCTTTTTTGTCGCTGTTTTTCTTCTCTCTCCTCCCGTCTTTGTTGTCTCTTCCTTTCTTCTTCCTTTTTTTTCATTTCTGTTTCTGCGTTTATAAAGGATGCTGATACTACTGCTAGAATTATCAGGATTGATGTGGCACAACATGTTTCCAGAGTATATATCCTGAGCCAGATGAAGAATATAGCAATAAACACAGATATACCAATCACACTAGATATGAATATATAAAATAAAATTTTCATACGTTTATTCGGAACGATTCCCGTCTTAGATATGTCTGTTATTTTTTCTCTTGAGATTATTTTTTCTCTTGATATATCACCATCCTTATCAACAAAATAAGAATACCCTGATTCTTTCTTTATACCAACTTTTGTAATTTTCTCTATTTGCCCACTTGCTATATTTTTCCTTGAAATGTCACCTGAGTCGTCTACAAAGTACTGATAGCCAGGTTCTTTCTTCACACCCACTTTAGCGACCTTTTGTGCCATGGTTTCTCAACTGCATGAGGATATCGTTATCGCTATTAAAAATAGTTTGGCAAGATTCCCAAAAACATCCTTCATCCTACAACCGCTCCCTCTTTTCTGATTACTCCTTTTTTAAACCTTTCAATTGATAAATTATCAATCGGCATAGATGTTTTACCATCTACAATTAGTTCTGACATTAGTTTTGCTGTTACCGGCGCAACCATAAAACCATGACCTGAGAATCCGCAGACAACAAAAAAGTTTTTGACGTTTGTTTTTCCAAGTATTGGGCGTGCATCAGGTGTTACATCATACATCCCTGCCCACTGGCGCAGAACATTCAAATTTTTAAAAGATGGAATATATCTTGTGATTGTAGATGCCATTTTTTCAAGGAACCAGAACGAGGATTCTGTGTTTATTCCTGATGGCTCATCAGGGTTTCCTATCCCGCCAACAATCTGACCTGTTTTATGCTGGCAGAAATATATCCCATCCATGAATGAGATAATCATCGGCTTCAGAACGGGTTTCAAAGATTCTGTTGCAAGTATTTCGTGTCTGTATGGTTTGTTTGGAAGTTTTACTCCAACCATTTCTGCTATCTGCTTGGAATAGCATCCTGCGGCATTTACAACAACATCTGCAAACATTTTTTCTTTTTCTGTGATAATCTCAAATCTTTTTTCTTTTTTTATTCCTTTCACCTCTGTGAATGTTTTTATTTCTGCACCAAGTCTTTCAGCATTTTTTGCGTACGCCTCAGTAACCCTGAATGGGTTTGCATGACCATCTGTCTGGCAGAATGTTGCACCAACTGCTTTTGCTCCATCCACATCCAAAATAGGGCATAGCTCCTTTATCTCTTCCTTTTCCAGAAAATTTACACCCAGCCCCATGCTTCTTTGAAGTTCAACATTTTTCTTAAACCTTTCCTTCTCCTCATCAGAATGCGCAAGAACAAGATAACCCCCCTGGTCATATTCTATGTCGTATCCGAGTTCTTTTTCCATTTTCTCAAAAATTTTCACGCTTTCCATAACAAGTCTTATGTTGTCTTCCGTGTCAAACTGCTGGCGTATTCCTCCTCCGCATCTTCCTGTTGCGCCTGAGCCGAGATAGCCTTTCTCAAAAACAGTAGCGTTCACACCTTTTTTTGCAAGCTCGTATGCCAATGCGCATCCGTTTATTCCGCCGCCAATAACTGCTACATCACTCATCTTTGCCTCCGAAAATGCTTCGGAATTGTTCGCTTCGCTTACAATTCCTCGCATTTTTACTCCCTACTTCGTAGCTCGCAAAAATGCCAAGAGGTACCGGTTTTTCCGGCGGTCTTGATGCTGGCATCAATATCTCATCCAAATGTCTGCCTGTTTTTTCTTTGATTATTCTGGCGATGAGCCTCATGCATGTTCTTCCCTGACATGGACCCATGCCGCATCTGAGTTTTCTTTTTATTTCATCAAGTGTTGTGTACCCTTCATCAACTGTATCCACAACCTCTTGATATGTTATGTCCTCGCATCTGCAAACAATTGTTTCATCATCCATCTTAACACCTGATGTTCCTAACCTCCATTGCCAGAGTTTTTTTAACTGCTATTGAAACAATTCCTGTTTTATCCTTCTCCTTTATCACATTTATAACCCTTGCATCACCCTTCAACTCACCTTTCCTGTCCAGCGCTTTTACAGTATCACCAGTTTTTGGAAGAGCAAACTCATATGGTATTTTAATAAGCGCCTCATTATCTGAATAGGTTGTGTCAACAACAAAGATTGCGAGTCCTGGGCATTTTGATATACAACTCCCGCACCCTGTGCATTTTTCAAAATCAATTTTTGGCAAAGCATTAATGTCATTCATTGATATAGCATGAAATGGGCAGGCATCAACGCATGGGTTGCATGGAATGGATTGCGGGCATTCAATTATTACAACAGGACCGGACTCGAATCTCTCCTTTGATGGAATCTGAATATCCTCATTTGTTATTATACCATCTTCCTCATAACTCATTTAATCACACCTTCCTTGCCACAATGCGGACATTTGATGTTGAAAGGTCTTTGTTGAGCTTCTACTGTAAATATTTCTTTGCATTGAGGACATCTGAGCTTTAGTGTGAGTTTTTCTAGCTCAGCCT